>NZ_JAMXXS010000002.1:0-221455 GCF_024129595.1 Acinetobacter lwoffii
CTTGCGCTTCCATTCGACCTCACCTAGAAACTTCATGCCTGTAGAGTCCATGAGTAGATGCAGCCCATCGCTACTTTTTTGGTAGCTGATTACAATATCAATATGCTTTTGTCTTCTACATATGGTCGAATAATCTGGGGCCGTCCCATTTAAGCCAGAGAGTTTAATCAGACTTTGCACAAAGCCAGTAACCATACGTAAAGACAGACGAAATAAGGATTTAATCATTAAGCAGCATTGGATGGCTGCGTCGGAGTAGGTTTGATTTCGCCCTTGTTTGCCTTTTGATGGAGCATACCAGCAGGATCAAACCAAATGGCAATATTTCCGCGACTAATGAGTGCTCGATTATATGCGGGCCAATTGGTTGTGCGGTAGATTTTCTGTGTAGGCTTCTTCATTTGAAAATTATATCGCTGAAAAAGCCTTTACAGATAGGTTTGTGCAACAAAGCCGTTTCACGTGCGAAAGGTAAAGAAATTACACTTGATCTTTAATTATTCTCTCTTTAACAATTGAGCGAGAGCTCAATTGTTTTTTTTTAACCCTCTGCTGAAATTACATCCTGTTATTTGAAAGACCTAAAACGACTTGATAAGGTTTAAAACCCTCTAATACAGCCTCGGCAACTAATTGAATAAAAGCTTCAGTCTTTCCATAAGCCATCCATTGATCTAGGGCTTCATAGTAGGCCAATCGGTTTTCAACTGTGATGACGCAAGGTGGATAACCAGCTTTAAGCAATTCGAGATTCATCAATAGACGTGATGTACGGCCATTGCCATCAATGAATGGATGGATACCTACAAAATCAGCATGTACTTTAGCTCCACGTTCAATGGGGTGAAGCTTATGTGCCTCTGAATTATACCAATCAACTAACTGAGCCATCTTTTCATTTAATAATGTGTAATCAGGTGGGGTAGATGTAGCACCAGAGATTAGGACATTTTGTTGACGATATCGGCCAGCATTATCATCATCAATATTCTTTAAGATAAGCTGATGGATATTACGAATTTGCCATTCAGAAAAAGGCTCCTCTTTCCGAATAATATCTTCAACATAGTAAATTGCATTTCTATGGTTGATCGCTTCGAAGTGTTCTCTTAATGCCTTTCCACCAACAGTAATACCTTCGAGTACTACTTTAGTTTCTAGCAGGGTGAGTGTATTGCCTTCAATTGCATTCGAATGATAGGTCCAACGGACAATAAGATCTTCTTGTAAATTTTTGACAATTGATGGAGAAAGAGGGCGATGTTGATCTAATTTTTTCTTTAAATCATCAATAGTTTCAAACATAACCTTATCCCTGAATTTGTCTTAGTCGATAATACATGAAAAAAGAAATATCAGAAATGTAGTGATATATCATTACATTTTGTATTGGTTGTAAAAGTGGTAAGTGGACTTGCTCAGGGTATCCTAGAAATGGGACAACCTCATTTTGAAGACACATGGGGGCGTTTATGGAAAACTTTAATCTTAAGCCAGTGGAATCCTATTTTTCTCAACATTCCTGTAAAAAGCTTGATTTATCAAAACCAAAAAGCTTATTACGATGCATTGCAAGCGAGGACAGATCGTTCAGATTCTGCACCTTCTATTAGGTTTATTTTGCAGATGATTCTAGATGCAATACTTAGTTCTGATGCCAGCGATCAAGATACCGCTCAAGCTAGCGTACAAGTTAGCGATCAAGTTAAACGTCTCATCCAGAATATGGAGCAGAAAGAATATAACTTAACTGAGCTTATGGCTCTATTAGACTTGTCCCATCGAGCCACATTCCAAAAAAAATATTTAACTCCAGCATTAAAAGCAGGTGTGATTGAACGTACCCTCCCTGATAAGCCTAAGAGTCCTAAGCAAAAGTACAAATTAAAAAATTGAACTATGCTGAGGTTGATGTGATTATTAATATCATAATGAGTTAATTGTAATGTTATAACATTACAATTATCTTTAAGTATAATGTTCTGCTATAATGCCGTACGCCACTTTAAATCCTCAATTCGGATTTGAACAAGATTTTAAAGTGATTCAATGCACTAAATCTAATTTGGGTCAAAATTGGGTCAATGAATTTTTTTATTCAATAAAAAAGCTTTAGAATGAATAGGTTAGGATTTGAGTTCAATTGACGCCACCTCCATCAAAATTCTTGTTATAAATCAGCCGCTTATTTAAGTGGCTTTTTTATTGCCTAAATTTTATAAGCGATTTAAAAGATCAAATCAAAACTAGAACGAATACGCTCAATCAATAAATGCTTCGACTCTGACAAATGGGTGTTTTTACGAACCATCAATTGGGTCTGAGCCATGTTGCACAGCTCGGAATCAATAGTTAAGGCAACGGCCTGACCTTCTTTGACTGCATCTGCAATATCTGCATAGCGCATGGCGGAAATCCCATGTCCAGCCACAACATAGTTTTTTAGAGCATAAATAGAGTTGGTGGTCAGGCCAATATTCAGGTTTACTTGTAAGCGCACCATTTCACTGTCGAGTAACTGACGGAAACCATGCCCTACGGGCATTAAGGCAAATTTATAGGCTGAAATTTCGGAAAGACAAATGCGATGCTTGAGCTTGGCAAGAGGATGACCGGCAGGAACAGCCAGAATAAAAGGTTCTATTTTATGGGCAATAGTGCTGATGTCTGTATGAAATGGGGGATTATACGCCAGTCCAATATGCGCCAGGCTGTCCACGATATGTCGTACCACATGTTGGGCACTCATTAATTCTAACTGGATTTCAAGATTTGGATATTTATGATGCACATGTCGAAGTACATCATAAATCATGTGTTGCATATAACTTTCACTAGAAACAATGTTCACTTTGCCGAGTTGAGAAGATTGCAGCTGAAATAAACTGTCAAATAATTCATTTTCACGATTTTTATTTTCCTTGAAATACTCAAGTACCAGATAGGCGGCTTCAGTCGGAATAATATGCCGACCCTTACGTTTGAACAGGTTTATTTTTAATTCTGATTCAAAGAGTTGAATTTGTCGGCTCATGGCGGACTGTTCAATATTCAGGATATCTGCCGCTTTGCGCATCGAGCCAAACATCATCACCGTATAGAAATAACGCAAACGCTTTTCATTGATTCCGTTCAGTGGCGCAAGGAATTACAACTTTCTGTCCATAAAAACTCTGATGCTTTTAAAGCATCAGTATGCCGAATAAATTACATTGTTATCAAGTCAGGAGCATGCTTACATGGATTTTGAACAATAAGAAGATCTAGATAAAAAGGAGTTTTAGATGGATTTAATGACCTCCCGTCAACAACGGTTAGACCAGATTTACAAGAAAGTAAGCTGGCGGCTACTGCCATTTTTATTGCTGTGTTATTTCTTTGCTTATCTGGACCGGATCAATATCGGATTTGCCAAGTTACAAATGCAGCAGGAGCTGGGCTTTAACGATGCAATTTATGGCATGGCAGCCGGCATATTCTTTTTAGGTTATGTACTGTTTGAAGTGCCAACCAACCTGTATTTTGAAAAAGTCGGCGCCAGAAAAACCATTACCCGCATCATGATTTTGTGGGGCCTGACCTCCATGTCGATGCTATTTGTCACCACCCCGCAGATGTTCTATGTCTTGCGCTTTTTACTAGGTGTATTCGAAGCCGGTTTTGCCTCAGGCATGATTTTCTATCTGACCTATTGGTATTCTGGTGCACGCATGGCACGCGTGATGGCGATTGTCATGCTGGCCGGGCCACTGGCTGGCATGTTAGGTGCGCCGTTATCGACACAAATTATGAGTACTTTTCATCAGATTTATAATCTTTCTGGCTGGCAATGGTTATTTTTATTAGAAGCTGTGCCGACCGTGCTGTTGGGCTGCGTAGCATACTTTTATTTAACCGATCATCCTTCACAAGCAAAATGGCTGTCCCAAGAGGACAAAGCCTTATTGGTGAAAGAAATTTCGCAACATCAGTCTGCCACTGGTCATAGTAATTTTAAAGCGGTATTAAAGGATCCTTGGATTTATTTCATGGCCTTGGCCTACTTCACCATTATCTGTGGGATCTATGCGATTGGCTTCTGGCTACCATCTTTACTGAAGTCGGGCGGTATCCAAAATTTGCAGATGATTGGTTGGCTGGTGGCGATTCCATATTTATGCGGTGCAATTTTCATGATCATTTTTGCCCGCAGCTCGGACAAATGGCAGGAACGGAAATGGCATTGTGTAGTGCCGACGGTATTGGCCTGAGTCAGCTTGATGTTGTCGGTGATGAGTGCGAATTTCCTGCTGTCCTTTATTGCGATCTGTACCGCAACGGCCTTTATGTTTAGTGCCTATACCATTTTCTGGTCAATTCCATCGAAATACTTAAGCGGTAGTGCGGCAGCAGGCGGAATTGCCCTGATTAACAGTATTGGATTACTCGGTGGTTTTGTCAGTCCAAATATTATGGGCATAGCGCAATCAATGACCGGTTCCATGCTGGCAGGCTGGTTCACGATTGCTGTGATCATGATGCTCGGTGGCGCTTTCCTGATTTATGCCTTCAGACTGAAAAAGCAAGCTGCGCCTCAGCAAACAACACGCGCCGCCTTAATCGTCGATAAATAATCAATACGTAGCATAGGAAGGATTCAGGATATGAAGAAAATCATCATTGCGGGCTTTCAACATGAAACCAATACCTTTGCCCCGACCAAAGCAAGCTACGCGGATTTTGTCCAGGGTGGGGGATTTCCGCCGCTTAGCCGCGGCGCAGATATCCTGAAATTTCGGGAACAGAACATTCCGATTGGCGGTTTTATTCAACAAGCGGAACAATTCGGGTATCAACTTTTACCGGTGATCTGGGCGGGCACTTCACCTTCAGTGCATGTAGAGCAGGACACTTACCAGCGGATCTGTGATGAAATTATTGCAAGCATCCAGCAGCATCCGGCAGATGCGGTGTATCTGGATCTGCATGGTGCTATGGTCAGTGAACAGGTGGATGATGGTGAAGGCGAATTGTTAAGACGGGTTCGTGAAGCAGTTGGGCCGGATATTCCGGTAATTGCCAGTCTGGATTTCCATGCCAATGTCACGCAAGCGATGTTTGCCCATAGTGATGTGCTGATTTGCTATCGGACCTATCCGCATGTAGATATGGCCCAAACCGGACAACGTTGCGCTCAAGTGTTGGATCAAATATTCCGGGGTAAAAAGCTGCATAAGCAAATGTATAAGCTGCCGTTTTTGATTGCGCTGAATGCACAATGTACCGAGCTGGAACCTACCCAGTCTTGTATGAATTTACTCGAACAGCTAGAACAAAATAATCCTGTCCAGATGAATTTCACGCCGGGTTTTCCGGCGGCAGATTTTGCCGAATGTGGTGGTTGTATCTGGGGCTATAGTGAAAATGCTGTGCAGTTAGATCAGGCCATGCAACGCTATATCGCCCATGTGCTGCAACAAGAAACGCATTGGAATATGGGTTTTTTATCACCCGATCATGCCGTGCAGCAGGCGCTGCAATTATACCAACAGCATCATTCGACCAGACCCGTAGTGATTGCAGATACTCAGGATAATCCGGGAGCTGGTGGCGATTCGAATACAACCGGGATGCTATCGGCGCTACATCGACATCAGGTGAAAAATGCATTGATTGGCCTCATTGTAGATCCTGCGGTGGTGCAACAAGCCTATCAGTTTGAGCTTGGTCAGCATTTTTATGCGCAACTGGGTGGAACATCGGGTATTGTCGGGGATGCCCCATTTAGCGCTGAATTTAAAATCAAAGCCTATAGCGATGGAAAATTCAGCTATGGCGGACCCATGATGCATGGCGTCGAGGCGGATATCGGCCCGAGTATATTGCTGGAAATAGACGGTATTGAAATTGCAGTCAGTTCCTACAAAGCCCAGTTGCTCGATCGTAATATGTTTAGAATTTTTGGTGTTGTGCCTGAAGATAAATCGATTATCGTGGTGAAAAGCTCGGTACATTTTCGTGCAGATTTTCAGGACATGGCTGCTGCCATTTTGGTCGCGAAAGCGCCTGGTGCCATGAAAGCAGACCCGAATGACCTGCCTTGGCAAAAGATTGATCCTGATAGACGACTCGTGCCGATGGGCGAAAGTCTGGCGCAACGTGATCAGCCATTGCGTCGTACGGTCTAATATTTAACTAACATCCAATTAACACCCAAACGATTGAACAGGCTAGATCCATCACGATCCAGCCTGTTTTTTTTGATCACATCTTCATTTCCTTAAACTCAATACAATTTTCTGGTACCTGATCCCGCGTCTGAGTCTGCCAAAGATGGACTAGTCTGATATCAAACAGGGCTAGCTAAAAAAAGCGGACAGGAATTCAACATTCTTTTCAAACTCAACAAAATACCTATAATTCCAATTAGAAACTTGTTGTAAATTAAACCTTAGGAAAAAAACAAATACAGTTTTGACTTTCTTATTTTAAATTAGACGAATCAACCGGAGATTCTCATTGCGCGCTGCCCGCTATAAAATTTTGCTCATTATCGTATTGCTACTGGCAGTAGGGTTTGCTCTATTTCGTTGGTGGCAGGGGCCAGTGGTGCCTAGTTATACGCTGAGTGCCATGCCGCTGGTACAAAATGTTGTTGCGACCGGACGTGTTGCGACAGTTTCACGTGCCCAGGTAGGCAGTGAAATTAGTGCTGTGGTTCTGCAACGTCTGGTGCAGGAAGGCGATCAGGTTAAACCGGGTGATCTGCTGGTGGTATTGAAATCGGATGAATTGCTGGCCCAAGTCAGACAGGCCGAGCTGGCATTGACCGAATTGGCAAGCAGCCGACGGCCACAGGCTGCAGCAGAACTGGCCAGTGCCAAAGCCCAGCTGGAGCAAGCCAGCCGAGAAGCTACACGTCGACGTAATGCAGAAGCCGGTATCCTGTCGAGGGAAGAAGTCGAACAGGCTGTGGAAGCAGAAAGAGTCGCGCGCAATAATTATGAGACAGCTCGGGTAAAAGCAGCCGCATTGGCTGCGGGTCAAGTCGAAGAAGCGTCGCTTCGGGAGCAGCTTGCAGTGGCACAGGCTCAACTGGCCAAAACCAAGATTCGGGCTGCGGTCGCCGGCACAGTACTGACACGCGATGTCGAGCCGGGTGATCTGGTTCAGCCGGGACAAACTTTATTTACCATTGCGTTAACAGGGAATACAGAAATCCGGGTACCGCTAGATGAGCGGAATTTACCGCAACTCGCCTTGCAGCAAAATGCGACCGTCATTAGCGATGCCTATCCGGATCAGTCTTTCCCAGCTCGGATCAATTTTATTGCGCCAAGTATTGACCCACAGCGCGGTACAGTAGAGGTCAGGTTAACTGTCAACCCCGTACCTGATTTTCTGCGTCAGGACATGATGGTATCGGTGAATGTCGAGACGGCCAAACGAACACGGGCACTGGCTATTCCGAATGATGCTTTAAGCAGTATCAAAGGAGATAAAGCTGTGGTCTTAATGGTACGTGATGGAAAAGTACAGCGTCAGCAGATTACTTTAGGCTTGCGTGGCTTGGCCATGTCGGAAGTGAAATCCGGACTGAGCGAGGGTGATCAGGTGCTGGCAGATGCCGAATCTTCATTGGAGGATGGCACCAGAGTTCGCTTAAAACCACAACAGAGTTCATTACAGAATTCTGCTGATATGGCCAATAGTAAAAATGAATTACCGGTGAACTTCGATTGAAAAATTTATTCGGGCGGCTCTGGATCGAATGGAAAATCGCGGTCAGTTTTTTGCGTGAGGGTTGCGCGCAGTCCATCATGATCACCATCGGGGTCGCCGTGGGCGTGGCAGTAATCGTCTTTATCACCGCTTTGATTCAGGGGCTACAAGCCAATATTGTCGAACGAACCTTAGGCACACAGGCGCATATTCGCCTGTTGTCACCCGATGAAGTTAACCAGATTGTGCCGTCTCCCGCCGGGACCGTGCAATTATTGCAGGAAGATAAACGGGCACAGCGGTTGCGTTCGATCAACAATTGGCAGCAGATTACTGAAACATTAGACCAATTACCTGTACTGACCGCTGTCTCGCCGGTGGTGTCTGGTCCTGCCTTTGTACAACGCGGTGATGCGATTGAATCCGTGGCCTTGGTCGGGATGAATCTGGAGCGTTATCAGCAGATCATTCCATTAAAAGAATATTTAATCAGTGGTCAGTTGCGGGTCGGCGCGGATGATGTGCTGATTGGCAGTCAACTGGCCAAAGACCTCGGTGTTCAGGTCGGCAGCAAGTTGCGACTGGATACTGGTCAACAAAATAGTGCTTTGGTGAATATTGCCGGTATTTTTGAACTGGGTGTGCGCGAACTGGATGCGCGTTATGTCTATCTGGATCTCAAGCAGGCACAGTCCTTACTCGGCCTGCCAGGCGGGGTAACGGTGATTGACCTAACCATTGCCAATATTTTTGAAGCAGACCAGGTTGCCGCACAAGTCGGACGCCTGACCTCATTAAAAGCCGAAAGCTGGATTGAAACCAATGCCCAACTGATGAATGCCATTACCGCACAAAGCCTGTCCACCAATATGATTATTGTCTTTGTCGCAATTTCGGTGGCTTTCGGGATTGCCAGCGTCATGTCAGTTAGTGTGGTGCAGCGCACCCGGGAAATTGGTATTTTGCGGGCGACAGGTGCAACCCAATCGCAAATCCTGCGAGTTTTTCTGTTTCAGGGCGCAATCTTTGGCTTACTTGGTTCAGTGCTGGGCAGCATAGTCAGTTATGGCCTGGTGTGGGTATTTAATAATTTTGGTCCGGGATTATTCTATATTCCGATATCGATTGAACTGGTGATTTTGGCATTATTGTTGGCGACATTAACAGGCGTACTGGCTGCAGCGGTGCCATCACGTCGGGCCGCGGCACTCGATCCAGTGGAGGCGATTCGTCATGTCTGAGCAATCTCAGGAAGTTCTGCGTCTGAAAGCGCTACGCAAGTCTTATAACATTGGACAGCCCAATGAAGTTGAGGTTTTGCATGGCATTGACCTGCGCATTGATCGCAACGACTTTGCTGCACTTATTGGCCCTTCCGGTTCTGGAAAAAGTACCTTACTGAATATTCTGGGACTGCTAGATAAACCAACGAGTGGCGAGCTGTATTTGTTGGGACAACCTACCAGTGCGATGGATGATACCGGCCGTACGGCGCTGCGCGGCAACAGCATCGGATTTGTATTTCAGTTTCACCATCTGATTCAGGCATTTAGTGCACTGGATAATATTCTCATGCCTTTAATGATGGCGCATGGCAAACCGAATCAGCAGGCAATGCAACGCGCACGTGATTTACTAGCGGCAGTGGGACTGGAAAAATTTGCCGAGCGTAAACCGAATGAATTGTCCGGAGGACAGCAGCAGCGGGTGGCCATTGCCCGGGCCTTGATTACTGAGCCGGCATTATTATTGGCCGATGAACCGACAGGTAATCTGGATACCCAGACCGCGGCTGATATGTTTGAACTGTTTCGTAAAGTGCATCGTGAACGCGACTGCGCCGTACTTTTAGTCACGCATGATCCGCGCCTGTCTGCCACTTGTGATCGTACCATCAATCTGGTCGATGGCCGGATTGAAAGTGATTCGAGCAATTCTCCTCAAGATTAAGCTGTACTGTAAGGAGCCAGGAGGGCTAATTTTTTGAAGCGATCGAAAAGATATTTCAGATTTATAGCTTTCAAAAAATGATAGCCATATATGAGATTGAAATAATCTGTAAACAATCTGTTTGTTAAAAAAGGATGTATGCGATTGCCTACATCCTTAAATTTTGATGGTTTAATTTTAATGATCCTGATTTTTAGCTTGATCTAATCATTGAGTGCCGATAAATCCCTCTAATATAAACGTCAGGATGAAGCCGAACTTTAATGGCACTACCGCAAGTTTCCATTTCATCCTGTGAATAAGCCTGATTTCAAAGATTCGATCCGATTTTATTGTTCCAGATTGCTTCTCAGCATCCAGGCAGTTTTTTCGTGTACTTCCAGTCTTTGCGTGAGAATGTCAGCGGTCGGCTGATCATTGGCTTCTTCAATGATCGAAAAAATACTTCTGGCGGTACGTGCCACAGTTTCATGTGCATCTACCAGTAAACGTATCATTTCTTCAGCTTTAGGTACACCTTCGACTTCTTTAATGGAGGTGAGTTTTACAAACTGTTTATAAGTGCCGGGTGCTGCAAAACCTAGAGCACGAATACGTTCAGCAATGATGTCCAACGCATTCCATTGCTCGGTATATTGAGTCATAAACATGTTGTGCAGGCTGTTGAACTGGGGGCCGGTGACATTCCAGTGGAAATTATGGGTCATCAAATACAGGGTATAACTGTCTGCTAAAAGTCTGGATAAACCATCGACAATTTTGGCGCGATCATCATGCGAAATCCCGATATCAATTTTCATTGCTTTAGATTCTTTTTTAGAAGAGGCCATGCTCTTACTCCTTCAAACTTAACGCGATACGGTGTATTAAAATAAAGTCGGATGTATCTGAAGCCCGAGCCAAGAGATGAAATGATCTCTATGACTTTGTATTTGATCTAACAGACTAAGAGATTTAAGTGGTTATAAGTTATAGATATTAAATCAATATAAAGGCAGGAAGTTTAGTCATTATGTATAAGCAGGGCGCGGGATTGTAACTATTTAAATCTGTCAAATTTTGACTATACTTCAGCGGTAGCACGTTAATTTCTCATAGCAAATTGAACTTCTAAAAAGTCCTAATCATTTCAGGATTGAAACATCGTTTTGGGTTATGACACTTATTTGTGAGCAAGATCACATATCACCATACTGAATCTTTATTTCGAAATATCTCTGCGAAATTTTAATATTTTATTTTAAATAAATAACTTAGATAAAAATTTAAATCATAAATAAATCCGAAATTTATAAAAAATAACACAATGCTGCCTTAATTAAACAAGGCACTACAAACAATAATAAATCTCTTTCTCAAATGCAGTTATGTTAGGACACAGGCGAAACCAATAACAATATTCCCAGAAGAGCAAAAATGCTTCGAGTCAGCATATTAAGAAGAAATATGAGGCTGATACAGGATCGGCTGTAGCAGATTGACTTGCGGGATGAGTTTGATTGGTCAAGCCATGCAAAATATCAGCTCAAGCGACTTTGAGATAGACCAAAAATATCTGCACTAAACTTAAGCTCAGCAAGGAATACATCATGAAAATTAAGGCCAATAGCCCCGCGACTGGTAAAGACGGTTTAGACAAACAAAATACCAATAAAAAAAGTGAGCAGCTCGACACATATCGCAGTGATGCGACCGAGCAGGCACTCACCACCAATCAAGGGGTTAAAATTTCCGATAACCAGAACAGTCTCAAGGCAGGCGTTCGCGGTGCGACCTTGATCGAAGATTTTATTCTTCGGGAAAAAATTACCCATTTTGACCATGAGCGAATTCCAGAACGTATTGTGCATGCCCGCGGTGTCGGCGCACATGGCTATTTTGAGGCTTATCCGGGGAATGAAAAACTGACCAAGGCAGGCTTCCTGACCAATACCAGTGTGCAAACGCCAGTATTTGTGCGTTTTTCTACCGTACAGGGCCCGCGTGGTTCAGCAGATACGGTACGTGATATTCGTGGTTTTGCGACCAAGTTTTATACGGATGAAGGTAACTTTGATCTAGTGGCAAATGATGCGCCGGTATTCTTTATTCAGGATGGGATCAAGTTCCCGGATTTCGTACATGCAGTCAAGCCTGAACCACAGACCGAGATTCCTACTGGTGCATCTGCACATGATACTTTTTGGGATTTTGTCTCATTAGTTCCTGAATCTGCACATGCGGTCATGTGGGCCATGTCGGATCGGGGTATTCCGCGTAATTTAAGAGCCATTCAAGGCTTTGGTGTGCATACTTTTCGCTTTATCAATGCCGAGAATAAAGCGGTTTTTGTGAAATTCCACTGGACGCCAAAACAGGGTCTAGCTCAACTGGTCTGGGATGAAGCACAAAAACTAGCGGGTAAAGATCCGGATTTCCATCGTCGTGACTTATATGAAGCGATTGCCTCCGGTAACTATCCGGAATGGGAGTTGGGTGTACAGGTCGTTCCAGAAGAAGATGAGATGAAGTACGACTTCGACTTGCTGGACCCAACCAAAATTATTCCGGAAGAACTGGTGCCGGTGACGCCGATTGGCAGAATGGTGCTGAACCGTAATGTTGATTATTTCTTCGGTGAAACCGAGCAGGTGGCATTCTGTCCGGGACATATTGTGCCAGGACTAGATTTTACCAATGATCCATTATTGCAGGCACGTCTGTTCTCCTATACCGATACTCAGCTTAGCCGTTTAGGTGGTCCAAACTTCCACCAGATCCCAATTAACAAGCCGGTTTGTCCATTCCACAATAACCAGCGTGATGGTTTACATCAGCGTATTGTACATACTGGTCAAGCCAGTTATGAGCCGAACTCGATTGACAATAACTGGCCGGCTGAAACCCCGCCAGCAGCACAAGGCGGTGGTTTTGAAAGCTATCAGGAACGTATTGATGGACACAAGATCCGTCAGCGTAGCGAATCATTCAGTGATCACTTTAGTCAGCCCCGTCTTTTCTATCGCAGCCAGACGCCGCATGAGCAAAAGCATATTGTCGATGCCTATGTCTTCGAGCTGAGCAAGGTGGAGCGCAAATATATTCGTGAGCGTGAAGTGCTTGAAGTGCTCTGCAATATCGATCTGGATTTGGCACAGCAGGTTGCTGACCAATTGGGTATTGAAATTCCAGCAGAGAAAAAAGCAGCAAAATTGCCAGAGGTGCAGATTTCACCACGCTTATCTTTCGAGGCATTCAAACCTGAAGATATCAAAGCACGAAAAATTGCCCTACTGGTACACGATAAAGCCAATGAGGCCAGTATCAAAGCTGTTCAAACCTGGGCAGAATCAGAAGGGGCTGTGGTCGATGTACTGACCCCAAATCCGGGCCCGGTACTGGGTCAGCAAGGCGAGGTGATTCCTTCCGATGGTATGCAAAAAGCAGAACCATCCATTGCCTATGATGCCGTGGTGATTGCTGACGGTGATAATTACGATGTGGTAATGAAAGACGGTGTGGCGACTCATTATCTGCTGGAAGCCTACAAACATTTAAAACCAATCGTGTTCTTGGGCGATAAAGGCAAGCTGATTGAACATTTACGCTTGGTTAGCGATGAAGGAACCTTGGCAAATGGGCAGTTTGCAGCAGTACAAGATAGCTTCAAGACTTTGATCTTGAACCATCGTGTTTGGGCGCGTGAAGCGATTGCGGAAGCAATTCCTGCTTAAACCACCCCTCCTATTATGTTGGAGGGTAGAGGCTCCGGCTTCTATCCTCCCGGTTTTTATATGGACGAAGAGATGGTGAAACCGGATGTCAAAAAGTTGTTGGCACAAGTTCAGCAAGCCAAATGGAGCAGAGAACAGGACATTTATCTCATTGAGCATAATCATTTGCCTTTAGCTGAACTCATGCAGCAACTCTGTTTCAATGAAGAGGAGATTAATGCAAGACGTAAGGTATTAGGATTAACTACACGTTCGAAACAAATGCGTAAGCTTTCTCACTAACTGAAATAACTGACTTTAAAAAAACACAAAAATATTCTCCGAATTTTATGAGGAACCGCATGCATGAACCTCGGTTCAATATTACAAAGATTTGAAACTTCTCCTCTGGAGCTACAAGAAAAAATTCACCACACTTTAATGGAGCTGGTGGAGATTTCCGAACAGGTGCCTTATCCCGCTTCCGGAGCGACCTTAAAACGCTGGCAGATACTCAGCCAGGTTTCAGCCAGCAATCTGAGTCTGGGTAAACTCTATGAATCGCATTTAGATGCTTTAGCTATTCTGCATGAACTGAATATTCCGGTAGAACAAAAAGGCTTATGGGCAGTATGGGCAGCAGAAGGTGGCCCCAAACCTTTAACATTGCAAGCAGGAAAGCTAAGCGGAATTAAGCCTTGGTGTTCTGCATCGGTCTGGGTGCAACACGGTCTGCTGACTCACCGTGATGAGCAGCAACAATCCCAATTACTGATTCTAGATTTGTCACAAGAAGGCATTCAGCATCATCAGGATGCCTGGCATGCAGTGGGCATGCAGCATACCTTGACTGCCCGGCTTGAACTGGATCAGGTTAAGGCGGAAAAAGTCGCAGCTCCAAATGCCTATCTGGATCGGCCCGGATTCTGGCATGGCGCCGCAGGTGTGGCCGCGTGCTGGTATGGCGCAACCGTGCGTTTGGCTGAATATTTAAGACAGGCAGTATTGTTAAAACCGCATGCCTATAAGGCCATGTATCTCGGTGAAATTAGTCGGGAGCTTTTAGCGACACAGTCCTTATTTTATCAAGTTGCTGCATTGATTGATCAGCAACCGCAACACGCACATGAGTTAAAGATTCGTAGCCTACGTGCTCAGGTGGAAGCGACTGCCTTAAATGTACTAACTCATGTAGGTAAGGCACTTGGTGCTGGGCCGTATTGTGAGCATCCGCATTTCGCTCGGCTTGCAGCAGATCTTCCGGTATTTATGCGTCAAAGTCATGCTGCATTTGACTTGGAGCGGGTTGGCGAGCTGACTGCACAGGAGGAACAATTATGGACGTTATAAGACATGAGATTGTAGGGGATCGTGTCATCCATGGTGAAGGCACAAGACTTGAAGAATGGCGTTCCTGTCAGATCCTGCAACAGATGCCGGAATTTGATATTCCTAAGGTTATTCCTCTAGATGCCAGAGTCTGCATCATTGCCCCTCATCCTGATGATGAAATTTTGGGCTGTGGAGGCCTGATTCAGCGTCTGGACAAACTTGGCTATCAGATCATACTTTTTGCCGTTACCAATGGGACAGCCAGTCATCCCGGCTCTAGTCTGTATACTCCCGAAGAGTTGAACCAGATTCGTCCTGCTGAAACGCGAGCAGCTTTAGAAGCGTTACCTTTAAAACAGAATATCTTGCGGATCGCTTTAGATATTCAAGATGGCAAGGTGGCCGAACAGCGGGATGTGTTGCAACAGCATCTGCAATCTTATCTGCAACCGAATGATGTGTTAATTAGCACATTTGTTCATGATGGACATCCAGATCATGAAATTACGGGGCAGGTCACACAGCAGCTGGCCACTGAACTTCATTTGCCCTGTATTCAGGTCTTGATTTGGGCATGGCATTGGGCAACACCTGGAGATACCAGAATTCCCTGGACCGTCGCTCATCAACTCAAATTAACTGAGGAAGAATTACAATATAAGTCTCGAGCTGCGCGGTGTTTCAAGAGCCAGATCGAGCTTGATCCGACGATAGATCAATCACCGATTCTGCCAGAGCAGGCATTACAACGTATTTTACAGCCCTGGGAGGTGTATCTGTATGAACAGTAAAGCAGCCTATGATCAGGAATATTTCGATGCCTTATATGCCCTGAATCAGGGAGATCCCTGGCAATATGAACAGCGTTGGTATGAACAGCGCAAACGGCAGATTTGTCTGGCGGTCTTGCCGCACTTGCAGCTTGACTCCGCGATTGAAATTGGTTGCAGTAATGGCGTCTTTAGTCAGGAACTGGCGCGGCGGACAAATAGCTTAATGTGTCTGGATGCCAATAATACTGCGATCCATTTGGCGCAGCAGCGTTTACAAGCTTATCCGCATGTACAGGTGTTACAGCGGATCGTGCCAGATGATTTGCCCGAACAAAAATTTCAGCTCATTGTCGTCAGTGAGATTTTATATTATCTAAATCCGATTGCTCTGCAACAGGTGCTGACATGGCTGCATACTGCACTGGAACCGGGCGGATGTATCTTGAGTTGTCATTGGCGCGCGCCGATCTCGGGATTTGGCTTAAATGGTGAAGATGTCCATCAGTATCTCAAAGCGCATTTAAACTATGAACATTGTTTAAGCTTGCAGGACTCCGATTTTTTGGTAGATCTCTGGCTGAATTCAGCGCAATCTGTGGCAGAGCAGGAGGGTTTGAGATGAAGAAAATCGGTGTGGTGATTCCGGCCTGTAATGAAGAAGCCTATATTGAACGCTGCCTATTAGCGTTAAAATCAGCACAAACTTATTTTTTTCAATACTTTAAAACAATAAAAAATCTTCCTGAAATTCATATTCTCGTGGTCTTGGATCATTGTACTGATAGTACCGCTGCTAAAGTTCAGCAAATGAACATTTCAGCTATCAGTTGCGACTTCCGAAATGTCGGTAAGGCACGCCATTTGGGCATTCAGCAAATGATCGAGCAGGGCTGTGACTGGATTTGCTGTACCGATGCCGATTCATTCGTACAGTGTGACTGGTTTCAGATGATGTTACAGCATCAACCCACCGATGCGATTTGTGGTGTGGTCGAGCTGGATCAATGGGATCATTTAAGCCGGAAAACCCGTCAGGCTTATCTCCGACATTATCAGGACAGCATGGGACATCGGCATGTTCATGGCGCAAACCTGTGTTTTAAAGCTTCGGCTTATATACAGGTCAATGGGTTTCAGCAACTGGACTGTCATGAAGATGTCGATTTCATCCGTCGTTTAGAAAAAGCTGACGCGCAGATTGTCTGGTCGAATCAACTGAGAGTCACGACCAGCAGTCGTCTTAGCTCAAAAATTGCTGCAGGTTTTGCACATTTTCTACAAAAACTTGAGCTTAAGCAGGCCGCGAAAAAACCGATCAGCCTATGCAAATAAAAGCATAAAACTATAAATTTTATACAATCAGATACTTGTAAAAAATCTTAAAATTAGTGTCTAAAAACTATTCCATTTAAATTTATTCTGTTTATAATTCACGCAAATTCAGCCCCGCAAACTTATACATTCTAGCTATAAGTCTGTGGGGTTTTTCTATGGATGATCGGTAATGGATGCCTGAGCCTTCTTTTTTGGTAATACAATGTTCAATCAAACACTGCTTTCTCGAATTCAGTCTCCATCACCATATCTATGGCAGAAAATAGCGACTGCGTTGTGCTTCTTTAGCTTGGGCTTTAGTACTGCGGCTTGGGCACCCTTAATTCCATATGCACAGCAGCGCCTGTTATTAAATCATGCTGATTTTGGCCTGTTATTGCTGTGTGCCGGGATTGGTTCAATGCTGGCGATGCCACTGGCCGGCCGACTGGCCAATGCCTTAGGTTGCCGTACTGTTTTAGCCGTAATTCTCAGTGCATTTTTGTTCATTCTGCCTGCTCTGGCTTATAGTCCGAATCATTTAATGATGGCCATCAGCCTGTTTTTCTTTGGTGCCAGTGCCGGGGCTTTGGGCGTGACTGTCAATATTCAGGCTGCACAGATTGAGAAAAAACTCGGTAAAAGTTTAATGTCAGGTTTTCATGGAGTGTGTAGTTTAGGTGGTCTAGCAGGCGTACTGGGCATGACCATGTTAATGGGATTCGGCTTGGCGCCTTTAACTGGTGCGGTGATTGTCAGTGTGATTTTGCTGCTTATTGCCTTATTTGCTGTTCCTTTGAGCTTGGGTGCTGAGCCAAAAACGGCGGTAGAAGAAACATCATCAGAACAGTCGGTGAAAAAAGCAGCGCCGACCTGGGCGATTTTAGGCATTGGTCTGATCTGTTTTGTGGCTTTTCTGTCAGAAGGTGCAGCTATGGACTGGAGTGGTATTTATCTTGCTACTGAGTTCAGCCTGCCTGCGGCGCAAACCGGTTTGGCTTATAGTTTCTTTGCGGGTTTGATGGTGTTGGGACGCTTTAGTGGACACCTGATTATTCAGCAGTTTGGTGAAAAAAATACGATTCTGTTAAGCGCACTCTTGGCTGCAACCGGTTTATTAACCGTAGTCTTTGCACCAGTCTGGCAAGTAGTGTTGGTGGGTTATGCGATTTTAGGTTTAGGTAGTGCCAACATTGTACCGTTAATGTTTTCCCGTGCAGGACGTCAAAAAACTTTGGCTTCACATGTGGCATTGTCTTATGTATCGGTATTTGCTTATACAGGTTCATTAATTGGACCGGCATTGGTCGGCTTCGGCAGTGAAATCATCGGATTGAGCTTAGTATTTAGCGTCATTGCGATTGGTCTATTGAGTATTGTGATTTTGAATCATCTCACTGCAGACCCAAACGAAGTACAACAAAGCGAAGAGATTGTGGCTCCTCTTCAAAACGAAACACCAGCTTAATGCTGGTGTTTTTTTACTTAAAAATTTAGGCATGTACACTGAACTGGTTTGAAGCTCCTGCAGCCACGGGACGATAGATCCGCAAGCTTTGTGAGTTTTTCAGGTCAGTGATAAACTGATCACGCCAGCGAATAATATCGAAATTTTTCAAGCCTTGGCTTAAATAACGATAGCGCTCTAAACGTTCTGATTTAGACATACGTAGCGCTTTCTTCAAGGCTTTGGCCATACTGTCATGCTCATAAGGATCGACCAGTAAGGCTTCTTTCATTTGTTCAGCAGCACCGGCATATTTAGATAAAATTAAGACACCCGGATCTAAAGGATCTTGTGCAGCAATATATTCCTTGGCGACCAGATTCATGCCATCCCGGATCGAATTTACCCAGCAAATATCAGCCTTACGATACAGTTGCATCAAGGCTTCATGACCCAAGGTGTCATAGCTGCAATCAAAGGGTAACCAGTCCGTTGTGCCATGCTGGCTATTGAGTTCATGCACGGCAGATTTAAATTGCGTATACAGGTTCTTATAGGTTTTTACATCCAGTCGGCATGGGCAGGCAATTTGTAATTGCTGGAATTGATTTTTAAACTCCGGTTGATCTTCCAGCAAGCTCTGCAACGATCCGATTTTCTCCAATAAGCCTTTACTATAATCAATCCGGTCAACTGAAATGATGGTTTTATAAGGCTGCACTGTATCCAGATCAAAGGGAAGCTTTTCCAGATGGGTATCTGAGGCCTGATTCTGTAGCTGCACAGGATGCACACCAATCGGATAGCATTTCACATGAATCTTTCGAGATTGATAATTCAGGATTTCATTGTGACGATGCTGCACTTTTAAGGTCTGTTCAAGGAAATTTAAACAGTTTTCCTGATCGCGAGAGGTCTGTAAACCCAGTACATCGTAGTTGGCTAAATGATGTGCCAGATCGCGATGAGCGGCTAAAGTCTGCCAGAGCCTTAGTTCAGGAAAGGGAATATGCAGGAAAAATCCAATACGGTTACGCATGCCCAGTTTACGGCAATAATGTGCCACGCTTAAAAAATGATAATCATGGATCCAAATGATGTCATGTGGAGATGCCACCTGTTTCAGGTGCTTGGCAAAACGCAAATTGACATCCTGATAGATCTTAAAATCCTGCGGCTGATAATCTACAAGTTGATGCTGGTCGTGCATCAGCGGCCACAATGCATTGTTGGCAAAACCACAATAAAAGCCTTGATATTGGGATTCAGTCAATGGACTCGTGTGATATTCAACATTTTGATGCTTCAGGATTTGAAACTTCTGCTCTTTCATCTGGTCAACTCGGGATCCATTCCAGCCAACCCAGATACCGCCTATATCCTGCAAAGCATCCTGCAATGCCACCGCTAATCCACCTGCCTGTGTATTGTCTGTCTTAGGTAGATTTACACGATTTGATAACACTATGAGTTTCGACATGTAATTTCTCCAATAATAATTGTTGTTGTGCTTTCAGTATTTCTAAAAATTCCGCTAGAAAAGCCTGTACTTGAGTCACGTTTTCGAGGCGATGTTGTGCTACGGTGTTGCCTGTACCGACTTTGATAGAGCAGCCTTTGAATGTGTTGATGACTTGAAAACCGGCTTCGTCGGTCAGGTCATCGCCGATAAAAATGGGGTAATGATCATTTAAGTGATATTGCTGAATGATTTGTTGGATAGCTGAACCTTTATTTGCACCTTTGGGCACCAGTTCAAATACAAACTTTCCAGCCTTAAGTTCAAAATCCTGAAAATGAGCGAGACAATCTAAGGCAAATGCATGCACTTGATGCTCTAAATGGGGGTGTTCACGAAAATGCAGGGCGACTGAATAGTCTTTAATTTCTATTCGAGTCTGAGGAATATTATTACTATGCTCTGTAATATAATTTTTTAATAATTCAAACTGTTCAGGATTTAAATCAATTAACTTGCTTAAACGCAATTGATAGCTTAATTCCAGACCATGAGAGCCTGCAATATTCCAGTCAAATGGATAAATAAGTTTTTGGGCTTGTGCAATTGAGCGACCGGTCACTAATACTAGCTGAATATATTGTTGTAACTCTTTTAAAGTATTTAAGGTTTCGCTCTTAATTATACTTTTTGCTGGATCTGGGTGGAATTCAGAAATGGTTCCATCAATATCAAGAAATAAAACAATTTTATGAGAATAAATAATAGGTTTGAGTTGATTTAAAATCACTTGAGGTAATATATAAGAAGATGTAGCAAGTGAATCTTCTAGGTCTTGATCTTCTTTTAGAGTCGACATAAATACTACCTAAGCCTCTGAAGTTAAATTGATTTAAAAGTTAGAATTACCTGAATGGTCATTGCTTTGATTAAATTTATAACATATTTCATTTAACAGACTGGCTTTAAGTGCAGAAACGAAACACTTTTAACAAGTACAGTTACTTTGTAAGATTTAGAAATATTTTGGTAGAAATCCAGTATTGTTAATAAATTTTAAAAATAAATTATGAGGATTTTATATTTTAAGATTTTCTTGGATTGATTGTTTTTCAGGATTTTACATAATAAGATTTATTATTTAATCTTTATTTTTGAATATGTATTTTTTAATTAATTTTTTAGAATATAGTATTTATTATTAATTTATTTTTTTATTTTTTTATTTTTAAATATATGAGGGAGATGTAATTTTGAGATCTTTTTAAATAGAATAATCTAAATAAATTTATAAATCAGGTATATATAATTAAAATATTTAACTTAAGTTTATGAAAATTAATAATTTTTAAGATTGGCTAAGCTGTCTTAAAAGAAAAAATACTAATATTGGCTAGAGGGAAATTTCGTATTATCAAATTTTCTTGGGACCAATTGCATAGCTATACAATTTAAACAGCCTCTTAATTTAGCATCTCAGATTATTTTTTAATTCTTATTGATAAATTTTATCAGAGGATAAAAAATCGAAGAAAGATGAACGCCAGTTCTATGACTAAACTCTAAAAATAACTTGAATATTCTTTTTTTTGAATCGAAGCGTAGGTATTAGATGAAGTTGAGCTAAACAGAGAGAAGAGATGTAAAGATGTCATCGCAAGGACAGAGTAGATACAAAAGACCGAAAACAGATCATTAGTGATCTTACATAGGTTACAAAACTAAATGATGTTTCAATTAAACAGAATTTTTTGCTCAAATGGATATGAGCCAATTTAAAATCAGTAAATGATGACAGAAGAGGAAAGAAATAATTTTTTGAAAAAATAATAAAAGAGCAATCAAAGTGGAGAAAAGCTAAGGGTCGTATCCTATAAGTTAAGAAACCCAACTCAGATACAACCCATCTATTTGCATAAGAGAAAAATACTCAAATTTCTCGCCACACTTCATTTTTGTCTTTTAAAGGAATGGTAAAGTTAAAGTCATCATCATTACTGACCAGAAGACTGGTTGGAGTCTGCATCACCACTTTCAAAACAGTACCGGCTTCAAAAATAATAGGGTCGCAGTTTTCTTTTTGTAGAGTCACCGGTTTAAGTAATTCAATTACTGAACTTTCCATAGTTTTTTCCAAAATAAGATTACTTTTCGATAATTAAATCATAGCATGATTTTTGAAAATTTAACTGTTTCTTCAAAAACTGAGAACTTGATCAATGACTTATTCAAATAGGGAGTAGTGCTCTATTTAGATTAAAGATACCTAGAAGACATGCAGTATGTCTGATTTTCATCCTATTCTCGCAGTGCTCAGAAGCATGAAGTTCTTTTACATAAACCCGACAGATAACAGGCATAAAAAAGTCTATCAAAATAACGAAAGGTCAAAAACATGATGATTTTTCTGTTTTTTGGTATCGCTCTACTGAATGATAAAAATCGAGAATATAAGGAAAATCATAACGCAGAGCTGAATGATAAAAATAAGTTTCTAGAGACTTGATATCCTTCTATCCTTTTTTACACTAAATTGAAAATTAATGCTTTATAACAGTAAAAATCTAAAATAAGAATAAACTAGGCGTCATTTGGATGACCAAGAGACATAAGGAGAACTGGGTCGGTATGTTTAAGTCATTTTTCCCGCAACCCGTCTGGTTTTTTAGCAGCCTGATTTTATGGTTTATCATTAATCTTGTGCTTTGGCATAGTGGCGGATCAGGATGGGGAACCTATCTGGGTTTTCCTGAAAATTATTTTGATGAAAAGCTTACAATCGGTATCGGGCGTTTCTGGTCAGCTCAATTCATCTGGTTTTATCTCTGGTATTTCATGGCAACTACGATATTTGCGCTGTTCTGGCAATGGAAAGCCGGACACCGATGGCAGCGCTGGTCGGTCTGGGGCTCGGCATTTATTCTGTTTAATATCTGGTTCGGGGTACAGGTCAATGTCGTATTAAACGAATGGTATAGCCCGTTTTATGATCAGATTCAACAAATGCTCACTAAGGGTGGTGGGGATGTTTCATTGCTGTATCAAGGCGCATTAACCTTTATTTATATTGCGATGGTTTATGTCACTTTAGCGGTATTTAACCTGTTTTTTGTCAGCCATTATGTCTTCCGCTGGCGTACCGCGATGAATGATTATTACACTGCACATTGGGAGCAGTTACGTCATATTGAAGGTGCATCACAACGTATCCAGGAAGATACCATGCGCTTTGCCAAAACCACGGAGCAGTTAAGTGTTTCCTTGATTGAAGCGCTGATGTTGCTGATGGCATTCCTGCCGATCTTATATCAGCTCTCTAGTCATGTGAAAGTTTTACCAATTGTAGGGGAAATACCGCATGCTTTAATGTGGGCCTCGATTGGTTGGGCGGTATTGGGTACGGTCATTTTGATGGTCGTGGGAATGAAGCTGCCCGGACTGGAGTTTAATAACCAGAAAGTTGAGGCAGCCTATCGTAAAGAGCTGGTCTATGGCGAAGACTATGCTGATCGCGCACATCCGCTGACATTACAAGAACTGTTTAGCCGAGTACGCTGGAATTATTTCCGGTTGTATTTTCACTATGCTTATTTCAACATGGTTCGGATCTGGTACTTGCAGTTAGACAATATTTACGGATTATTTATTCTGTTTCCAAGTATTGCAGCAGGGGCAATTACTCTTGGTTTGATGATGCAAATCCTGAATGTATTTGGCAAAGTGCGGGAATCTTTCCAGTATCTGATTCTGTCTTGGCCGACGATTATTGAACTGATGTCGATCTATAAACGGTTGAAAGCATTTGAATCACATATTGATTAATTTTTTCTCATATTATTATCCTGCTTTATTAGCCAAACAGTTTTAGGTTTGGCTTTTTTTATGGCGAGTTAGTTTACAAAATCCAATGGAAAATATCGATCTGACCGTTGGTCAGATGACTTGGGTAAATCGTGTCAGAACCTCCCAATATTGGGGTATTCAGATATTTTTTTCTTGTCTAGAATCCTAAGGGCCAGCCAAGATGGCGTTTAATTTCCAGCGGTTTAACGTATAAAAATAAGAAGTGTACGTTGAGGAAATTATTCTGATGCTGATCTTGTTCAGACAATGCTATAGAGGGTAAAAAGTAATTTTTTACACATGATAATAAAGATCTGTACCGTTATCCTGAATAAGCTGCCGAAGAAAGATTGCTATCTTTCTTCGGCTTTTTATGTGGTGTTCTATTTATTTCTGATTCAATCCCGCTGTTATTTATCCTTTAACTACGCGCCAGAAGGATGCTTATCTCAATTTTTATAGGCTGAGGCTTGGCATAATGTATAGGGTTGTGAATGATGTGCCTCCTTTTTATCTTTTAAATTTGATACTTATCAACATCTTGTGTTTGTTGTTTGCTGCTATTTAGGCTATGTTATACGGGAATTTGGGGTTGAGATATTTGCTGTGAAGCTAAACGTAATAATTCTAATAATAGGGGCAATAGGCTTGGCGGGATGTAATAGCGTGAGTCGGCTGAAATCAGGGGTTTTACATCCTTTTGCCAGTCCGGAAGAGCTAATCGCCAAGCGGGCTTTGAATCAACGTGATGGCAGTGCAAAAGATTATATTTATCTTTGGGGGCAAGCACAGAAAAATAACAGCACTCAGGCCATGTATCCGCGTTCGATCCTGACGCAATATTGTCATGAACAAGGCGGTAAATTTTCCCTATTGTATAGAAGTAATTTTAATGCCGTGGCAGATCTTGCCCAACGTAAACGCCTGAGTACAAACCGAGGTGTGATACAGGGCAGCGGCGCCTATCAGTGTCGTATGGATGGCCTGGCTGAAAGCTGGATCGTCTCGATCGAGCCGGTTTCTGAACGACAGGTCGATAAAACCAGCCAGAACCGTAGCGTTCGATTGCTGACCAAGTTGATGAGTGCGACTGAGGCAAGAAACTTTTACCTTGCTGCAAATAAGAACACTGTCGCTACCCAGAAAAAGACCGCTGCATCGATAAAAACGCCTGTAACGAAGAGCACGAATGAACTTAAAGAATCAGCGCGTAAAGAGCAGGAAAGGAAAGAATTAGAGAGAAAGGAATTAGAAAGAAAAGAGCTAGATAAAAAACAGATCGCGACGACGGTAGTCCCCGTGAGAGCTTCAGTGGTAGAAACACCCCAACAGCAGCAGATGAAGCTCTATGTGGCAGCACGCCGTGATATTAATAGTGGCAAGAACCTGAATAATGCCTGCAATAATGCGCAGCGTGCCTACAATTATGGCAAATTGCAGGGGACTGAGGGAACTCGGGTTTATACCGAATCTGGTATGCTGGTTGCTCGCTGTTTGAACGGGATTCCGGCCTATGCCAACCGTTTCCCGAATGCTAAAGCTCAGGCCAAGCGTGTGCTACAGAATCTGTCTAACAACTATAATCATAGTGGTGCGAAGAATATGTTGAGACAGATCAAATAAGCACTGAATTAAACGCATTTAATCCAGAATCCGTATGATGATTTTGATTCACCAGAAGATGGGATAAAAAATCAGTTCAATCAGGTCGGATATAGAGGATGAAATCCGACTGCGTTTGCTGGGCAAGTCGCGCGATTCGAACATCCATCTTCGAAAAACAGGATGGATCAATAACAATACGGTCAAGCTAAAGAACACAACCAGTCTCCAAGGAAGGATGCTGTTGAAGGTGTTTGCAGTCATCATGATTATTTTTTTGTTTGAATTTGAATAATAACGCTAAGTTTACTCGATCAATATCACCATCTAATGAATAGCATGATGGGATGAAATTTTTCATCTGAATTAATTTTAAATCCAGTTCATGTTTTACAGAGTTCTATCAGTATATTTCCTTTTTACATGATACAAAGAAGCTATTTTCAGCGCCAAAATGCTGATGTCATATTAAAAGGAAGTGGTGATGGGTTTAAAAAGTTCTTCTCGTATTCGTTCATTTTTTCTAGGTGCAGCATTGTTGGGAGCAGCACAGGTTACGATGGCGGGCCCAACGGTCGATCAGCTGAGTGACTGTTTGATGAAGTCCACTACAGCCACTGATAAAACTACGGTGTTGCAATGGACATTTGTGGCATTGGGCAATCATCCCGATTTAAAGGCTTTTAGTAATGTGACTGCGACTCAAAAGGAAGCATTAGACAAGAATCTGGCGACGGTGTTGCAGCGCATTTTAGTGGAGCAATGTTCAGCACAGACCAAAGCCGTGATTCAGGCTGAAGGTTTGCAGGCTGTTGGCGATAGTTTTCAGGCTTTAGGTAAAACCACAGGAGAGGAAATTTTAAAGAATCCTGAAATTAATAATCAGCTCAAAGGTGTGTTGCGTTATATCGATTTAAATCGTGTGGCACAGACTTTTTTGACACCGGATTTGTTGAATAAGTTGGGATTGTAAATTGGTTTTTTTAATCACCTCTCCCTTGAGCACTCAGAATATATTCTGAGGATGCTCATCACTTGCACTTCATTTTAAAAGCCATTTTTACCTCTCCCTAGCCCTCTCCTTTCAGGAGAGGGAACTTCCAATATTAAATTGTTGCTGTTATATGATCAGTAATGATTGCTCCCTATCCCTATGGGAGAGGGCTGGGGTGAGGGCAAACTACAACAAAGCAGGATAAAACCTCTCAAACTCTTTATTCACAGCTTCCCCACGCAACAAATAGCCTTTGGGCTGTATATAGCTATAAATTTCCCGAGCTGGCTGTTCATGCCAACCAATGTTAAAAGCGCAGAGTTTTGGGAAAAATTGTAAATGGCTGTAGTTGAGATTATTGTGAATCCAATAAGCAAGCTGTTGCCAATTGGCTTGGTCTTTTTCATACAGTTCTAAAAACGAGGGAATCACAATACACGCCGTTGCACCATAGCCTTTTGTATCGGGATAGTCCCAGATATGGCTAGCGAAGTTTTTCTCATTACTTGCGCAGTTATGTCCCTTTTCGTTGCCGAGTTGATTCACGCTTGGCGAGCGGTATGCAGAACGAATAGCGATACGCTCGAACTTTGCTTGCAGTGGTTCGAGCAGTTGTTGACAGAGTTCTGTGCCTGTACGGATGGCAATGTCAGGATGGTCGGGGAAGTTGGGTACACCGTACCAATTGGCGATTTCGCTATAGAGGAAATCACGCATAAAGAAGGACTTTGACAGTTGGATGCGCCCTAAGTCTTCGAGTTTGGCGATAGAGGATACTTTTTTGATGGTCATGTTGTTTTGGGTGTGAAGAGTTTGGATTGATTGTATTCTTAAACTTTTGAAAATTAAATAATAACCCTCTCCTTTAAAAAGGAGAGGGAACCACGCGTATTAAATTGAATAAGAGACAAAGTCTCCCTTTTTAAAGGTAAGAAGCGACGCTTCGCAAGGAGAAGGATTAGTAAAATTTGATACATCATAAAATTTATTTTTTGATCTTTTTAAATGAGGATATGATTTTTTGAAATTTATTTTTGTAATAGACATAAGTCATGTGTTTTTTGCTCCCTTTATCAAAAGAAGTATTAATATTTAAAGGATTATAATCATTTTTAAAATGTAGAAATTTTTCTCTCTTTTGATTTAATTTTTCCTGAAAATCAATAATTTGAAAACTTTTTATTGCTAATGCTCTGGATTCTATACCGATATTTAACTCTTGCTCTAACTTTTCTCGATCTAATTTTTCTGCTGATTCTATTTTAAAGTTTTCAATTTGAATCCAAGTGTATTCTTTCTTAATATAAATTGAATGTAATTTGTCTTTTAGATCATAAAAATTAAGAATATAGGCTGTATTTAATGGGACTGTTGTTTCATTAAATTCTAGTCTTTCAGGTTTTAAAAGACGGCTATAAAACCTATAAAACTCATTGTGCGGTTTTAGTTTTTTAACTTTATAAATCCCTTCCGAGGTGTGCAAATGTATTTGGTATTTGTTAGTGAGTTTACTTGAGCGTAAGGAGTAAGCATTTATACCTGATGAATAGAAATAAGCTTCGTTAAATTCTTCGTAATAGTATTCATATCCCTTAATGATAATAGGGTCTTCTTTGGTTGCTTGCTTTAAATGAATATAGGTGTTTGATCCAATTTTTACATATACATCAAATATTATTATTGGCTTATCTTTTCGATTTATTAAAGTTAAATCTATAAATGATGTATCAAAACTATCTTCAGGTTTTCCAAAAAAATGAGTTGTAGATAGATTACCTAATATTAGACTTCTTGCGTTAGTCAAAATTTAAACAGCCCAAAGCTACATTTTATAAGGTTTTAGCCAATTCGAAAATTAGGTAAAACGATACTTTCGCAAGAGGTCTATTGAAAGTCCTTCTTTTCTATGAAAGTTTTCAATTGCAAAAAGACCACCAATTGCACCAAATATATAGGCAATATATTGATACTTTTTTTCAAAAAAATAAATCAGATCAAAATTATACTTTGAAAGTTGATAGATAAAAAAAGAGAAGAAAAAAATACTGATAAACCAAAAAATATATCTTAAAGATTTATACATTGTAATTTTTCCAAAAAATTAAGGGGCTTTGATAGCCCCTTAATTGTATTGAAGATTTATGTGTTAACCAATCAATTTCTTCATTAATTCATTCACTTGTGCAGGGTTGGCTTTACCTTTCGCTGCTTTCATTACTTGACCAACAAGACCGTTGAAAGCTTTCTCTTTACCAGATTTATACTCTTCAACCATCTTCTCATTGGCAGCAAGTACGTCTTTAATAATTGCTTCAATTGCACCTGTATCAGTTTCCTGTTTCAAGCCTTTTTCCGCAATAATTTCGTCCGCAGATTTGCCTTCGTCCCACATAAAGCCGAATACTTGCTTCGCAATCTTACCGTTAATCGTATTGTCCACAATACGTGCAATCATGCCACCAAGTTTCTCGGCAGATACAGGAGAGTCTACCAATTCTAAGCCAGCTTTGTTTAAAGCCCCTGAGAATTCACCCATGACCCAGTTTGCAGCAATCTTACCTTGAGCAGCACCGCCCGCAGCTTTTACGACTTCTTCATAAAACTCTGACATTTCACGAGTAAGCGTTAAAACGTGTGCATCGTACTCAGTCACGCCAAAGTCCGCCACGAAACGTGCACGACGTGCAGCAGGAAGCTCAGGAAGTGCCGCACGTGCAGCTTCGATTTGCTCGTCAGCAATCACCACAGGCAACAAATCTGGATCAGGGAAGTAGCGGTAATCGTTCGCTTCTTCTTTTGAACGCATTGAACGCGTTTCCATCTTCACAGGGTCGAACAAGCGAGTTTCTTGGTCGATGGTGCCATCCCATTCCAGAATTTCCATTTGACGTTCAATTTCAACATTGATCGCTTGTTCAATGAAGCGGAATGAGTTGAGGTTTTTCAATTCACAACGAGTACCAAACGGTTGATCCGGACGACGTAAAGACACGTTACAGTCAGCACGGAACGAACCTTCCGCCATGTTACCGTCAGAAATACCTAACCAGCGTACCAGCGTGTGAATTGCTTTAATGTAGGCAACCGCTTCTTCAACCGAACGCATATCCGGTTCAGAAACGATTTCAAGCAGAGGCGTACCGGCACGGTTTAAGTCGATGCCTGACATGCCTTCAAACTGGTCATGCACCGATTTACCGGCATCTTCCTCAAGGTGCGCACGGGTCACGCCAATGCGTTTAACCGTACCATCATCAAGCTGGATGTCGATATGACCCAAGCCCACAATCGGGTTGTCCATCTGGCTAATTTGGTAGCCTTTTGGAGAATCCGGGTAGAAATAGTTTTTACGCGCAAATACTGAAGCTTGGTCGATGTATGCATCAATCCCCAAACCAAAGCGAATCGCCAGATCAACTACTTCTTTGTTCAGTACTGGCAATACGCCTGGCATGGCCAAATCTACCAGGCTGGCTTGTGTATTTGGGTCTTGACCGAATTCAGTCGATGAACCCGAGAAAATTTTAGATTTGGTCGCAAGCTGAGTGTGAATCTCGATACCAATAACGACTTCCCAACCATCAATCAGGTTTGATTTAGGTTTAGCGTTGTTCTTCGCCATTATGCATTCTCCTCAGCAATTGCAGCGCGTTTTGTATGCCAATCGGTTGCTTGTTGATACTGATGTACCACAGACAACAATTGAGATTCTGACCAGTAGTTACCAATCAACTGTAAGCCAACCGGCAAGTTGTTCTGGTCAAAACCAACAGGCGCGTTAATCGCAGGAAGACCTGCCAGGTTCACTGCAAGCGTATAAATATCGCCCAGGTACATTTCAACTGGTGTCAAATCCGCACCGATTTTATAGGCAGTGGTTGGCGCAGACGGGGCAGCGATGACATCCACAGATTCAAAGGCTTTCAAGAAGTCTTGTTGAATCAAGCGACGTACTTTTTGTGCTTTGACATAGTAGGCATCGTAGTAACCCGCGGATAACGCATATGTGCCAATCAGGATACGACGTTGCACTTCTGCACCAAAACCTTCTGAACGTGAACGTTTGTACAAGTCCATCAAGTCCACTGGATTTTCACAGCGGTAGCCATAACGCACACCGTCAAAGCGTTGTAAGTTAGAGGATGCTTCAGCAGGTGCGATCAGGTAGTAAGTCGGAACGTAGCTTTCGGTCATGTTGAGGTCGATCTCAACCAGTGTAGCGCCCAGGTCTTCTAACTTTTTCAATGATTCTTCGACACGTGCTTTAACATCTTCAGCTAGGCCGGCAACATTAAAGTACTGTTTTGGAATACCAATGCGTAAACCTTTGACGGATGTATCATTCAGGTTCGCCACATAGTTATCTACGGTTTGATTCATTGATGTTGAATCTTTGGCATCATGACCGGCCATCACGTTCATCAGGTAGGCACAGTCTTCCGCCGAGCGTGCCATCGGGCCGCCTTGGTCGAGTGATGATGCATAGGCAATCATACCGAAGCGCGACACACGACCATAGGTCGGTTTAAGTCCAGTCAGGCCACAGAATGACGCAGGTTGACGAATAGAGCCACCGGTGTCAGTACCGGTAGCGAAGGGTGCCAGATCCGCTGCAACAGCTGCTGCTGAACCACCTGAAGAACCGCCAGGGACATGGTCTAAATTCCAAGGGTTAGTCGTTGCGCCGTAATATGAGTTTTCAGAGGTCGAACCCATGGCGAATTCGTCCATGTTCAATTTACCCAAAGTCACCAGGCCCGCAGCTTTGCCTTTCGCGACAACGGTGGCGTCGTAAGGAGAGATAAAATTGTCCAGTATTTTAGAACCGGCAGTGGTTTTGATGCCTTGAGTACAGAAAATGTCTTTATGCGCGATTGGTACGCCTGTTAACACATTTGCACCACCTGCCTTACGCAGTGTGTCAGCCGCATCAGCTTCTACCAATGCCAATTCAGGCGTAACGGTTACATATGATTTTACTTGAACATCAATTTTTGCAATACGCTTTAAGTAATGTTCAGTCAATTCGCGAGATGAAAACTGGGCATTTGCCAGACCTTCACTGAGTTCACGAATGGATAAGCGATGTAAATCTGTCATGAGAAATAATTCTTTACGTTTAATTTAATAAAAAGAATGAACTGGGTAGTAATTACTCAATCACGCGCGGTACGAGGTATAAACCATCCTGAACAGCAGGTGCAACTGCTTGGTATTGCTCGCGATGATTGCTTTCTGAGACCACATCTTCACGTAGTGGCTGAGGATGGTCGAAAGGGCTCTTCAGCGGTTCAATTCCGTCGGTATTGATGCCTTTCAGGGTTTCCATCATGCCTAAAATTTTATTTAAACTTTGAGCATATTCAGCAGATTGCGTATCATTGAGAGATAACCTTGCAAGGTTGGCAATAGCTGAAACTGTTTCTGCACTTAAATCTGCAGAATGCTGTGCATCCGATGTAGACATAATATTACCTAATCAGTATTAAAAAAATTCAAATTATCATGCGTTATGATAAGCGATTGACTTGTCCAAATCATCACATTTAGTTAAAGTGGCCACCTTGCGTCCATATAAAGTTTAACTGAGAACGTCCCCGTGATTCTAAAACGACTAATAGGCTTGTTTTCGCCCGATCTTGCCATTGATTTAGGTACAGCAAATACACTTATTTATGCGCCAGGACGAGGCATTATATTAAATGAACCAACGGTTGTAGCCATCCGTCATAGTGGTTCACATAAAATTGTTGCGGCAGTCGGTCTTGAAGCGAAGCAAATGCTAGGTCGTACCCCAGCCAATATCTCAGCGATCCGTCCTATGAAAGACGGTGTGATTGCGGATTTTGAAGTCACTGAGACCATGCTGAATCAGTTCATTCGCAAAGTACATGAAAACCGTTTATTTACTCCGGCACCGCGTGTCGTGGTTTGCGTGCCATGTAAATCGACTCTGGTTGAGCGCCGTGCCATTCGTGAAGCCGTGTTTAATGCGGGCGCACGTGATGTACGTTTAATTGAAGAGCCAATGGCAGCAGCGATTGGTGCAGGTATGCCAGTTGAGCAGGCCTGTGGTTCGATGGTGGTTGATGTGGGCGGTGGTACCACTGAAATTGCGATTATCTCGCTGCAAGGTTGTGTTTATGCAGATTCTTTACGTATCGGCGGTGATGTATTTGATGAGCAGATCATTAACTATGTGCGTAAAGCGCATGGCTGTGTGATCGGCGAAACTACGGCTGAAGTGATCAAAAAAGAAGTTGGTATGGCGTTGCCAGATGAAGGTGCTAAACCGCTTGAAATTGAAGTTCGTGGCCGTAACCTCGCAGAAGGTGTGCCTCGCGCAATCGTGGTTAATTCTGACGAAGTCACCCAAGCGATTTCTGATCCATTGCAAAACATCGTGTCTGCTGTGAAATCTGCGCTAGAACACACACCTCCTGAGCTTTCTTCGGACATCGCTGAACGCGGTATCGTGTTAACTGGTGGTGGTGCATTGCTACGTAACCTGGACAAGCTGCTTGCCAAAGAAACTGGCCTGCCAGTGGTGGTGGCAGAAGATCCACTATCATGCGTGACACGTGGTGGCGGCAAGGTACTCGAATTTTTCGACAACCCAAATCATGACATGTTATTCGTAGGCTAAGAAAAGGATTCGGCGGGTGCAAGCACATCTGTTTTCTCGACAACCGCCATCTTTTCGCTCTTTTATCATTGCATTGGTAACATGCCTGGTGGTGCTTTTCTTTGATTGGCGCATGCCGCATGTTGTTCAACCTGCAAGGGATGTCCTGTACGCTGCTTATAATCCTATTTATGCGGTGGCCAGCTATCCGGTATTGTCGCGAGAGTGGTTGAATCAACAAACCAAGTCTGAAGCTCAATTGCGTCGGGAAAATACCGCGATGCAGGCCGAGCTGTTACAGGCACAGGTACGCTTACAAAAAATCTCTGAACTTTCTGCTGAAAATACCCGTTTGCGTGGTCTATTGGACACGCCGCTGATCATTGATGGACGTATTGAAATTGCCGAAGTGATTGGCACCGATGCCGATCCATTACGGCATATTATCGTGATCAACCGGGGTTCGAATAACGAGCTGAAAGTCGGGCAAACCGTACTGGATGACAAGGGTATCATGGGACAGATTATCAATGTCTATCCGCATAGTAGCCGGGTCATGCTGTTGTCTGATAAAGAACATTCACTGTCAGTGCGCCTGGAACATACCGGGATGCGTGCCATTGTCTCGGGTACGGGTGATCTGGGACGTTTAAAAATGGAATATGTACCGACCAGTGCCAATATCAAGGTCGGTGAAAAAGTCTATAGTTCGGGCTTGGGACAACATTTCCCGGCAGGTTATCTGGTGGGGCAGGTGTCTAAAGTACAACGCCATAATTCTGGTGAATTTGCCCAGATTGATGTGACGCCTGCGGCTCAACTCGCCGGTGGACATCATGTCGTAGTGTTATTTTCCGATTCATTAGCGATGGAGCAACCGCATGTCAATCGCTAAGATGAAATCCAGAAAGCATCGTGATCCTTTAATGGCTATTGTCATTTCGGTGATTGTGGCTTCTATTTTAATGGTCTATCCACTTTCCTATAATCTCTCGGGCTGGCGTCCGCTGTTTATGCTGATGATCATGCTCTTCTGGGTGTTATGTCAGCCAACCTGGTGCGGGATCTGGTTTGCCTTTGGCACCGGTATTTTTATTGATCTGTTGCTGGATGCACCTTTGGGTCTGAATGCGCTGAGCTTTATCATTATTGCCTTTTTAGCTCGCTTTCTGACCCGTGAACGCCGTATCCTGACCTTTAATAATCTCTGGGTGATTATGGGGCTGGCGATTGTCGCATATCTGCTGATGATCTTTTTTACCCAGATTATGGCTGGCGTGCAATTTTCTTATGCACGGCACTGGATTCCACTCCTCACCAGTATTCTGGTCTGGCCTGCTATTTATTATGTGCTGAAAAAATGGCGCGTATAATTCTAGCTTCCAGCTCACCCCGGCGTCGCGAGTTATTGCAACAACTCGGGCTGAGCTTCGATATTTACAGTCCCGAGATCGACGAATCGGTACAAGCAGGCGAGTCGGTCGCAGCCTATGTCGAACGTCTGGCACGAGCCAAAGCGGATGCTGTGGCAGAGCTTTATCCTGATGCAATTATTATTGCTGCGGACACCAGTTTGGGGGTGGATCAGGAGATTTTGGGCAAACCTGAATCCAAACAACATGCGATTGAAATGTGGACAAAAATCTCCGGTCGGTGGCATGATGTCTATAGCGGTGTCTGTGTCCGTACAAAGCATGAAAAATACAGTATAGTGGTACGCACACAGGTCGAATTTCAAATCCTGAGCGCTGCAGATATGGAAAGTTACTGGGCGACAGGTGAGCCACTGGGTAAAGCCGGGGCTTATGCGATTCAAGGAATTGCAGCACGTTATATTCCAGAAATACAGGGCAGTTATTCCAATGTGGTCGGCTTGCCTTTATACGAGACAGTACAGTTATTACAGACGGTTAAGGCACTAAATTAACTGCTGAAAAGAATTCTTATAATGTTTTGAGTGTAGTTATGTCTGACGAGTTGTTGATTAACGTCACGCCGATGGAATGTCGGGTCGCGTTAATTGAAAACGGCACGGTCAATGAACTGTTTGTCGAGCGTACGGCCAAGCGTGGTTTGGTAGGGAATGTTTATAAAGGAAAAGTGGTGCGGGTTTTACCCGGCATGCAGGCTGCTTTCGTGGATATCGGACTCTCTCGTACTGCGTTTTTACATATCAATGATATGGTCTGGCCACGCAATCAACCCACGCCTAATGTTTTTGAGCTGCTTCAACCGGGACAAGTCCTCACGGTTCAGGTGATGAAGGATATGCTCGGCACCAAGGGTGCGCGGCTATCTACCGATCTCTCTATTCCTTCACGTTATTTAGTGTTGATGCCATATGGCAATCATATTGGTGTATCGCAACGGATTGAATCCGAGGAAGAGCGGAATCGCTTGCGTTCCATCATTGAGCGGATTCAGGCAGAACATAAGCTGCCGGGTTCAGTGATTGTTCGTACTGCGGCAGAAGGCATTGAAGAAGAAGCCATCGCACAGGATATGGCTTATCTGGCCAAGCTTTGGGAATACATCCAGCGCAAGCAAAAGATTATTGCAGTGCCGTCCTTGATCTTTGAAGAATTGCCTTTACCGCAGCGGGTGATTCGTGATCTGGCCAATGAAGAAACTGCCAAAATTTACGTAGATTCACGTGAAATTCATGCCAAGTTGCAGGAATTTGTCGAAGAATTTGTTCCGAACATGAAAGACCGTTTGCTGCATTATCCGGGTGAACGGCCAATTTTTGACTTGTATAATGTCGAAGAAGACCTGCAAAAGGCATTGCAAACTCGTGTCGCATTGAAGTCCGGCGGCTATCTGATGATTGACCAGACTGAAGCCATGGCCACGATTGATGTCAATACTGGTTCTTATGTTGGTGGTCGTTCGCTGGAAGATACGGTTTTTAAAACCAATATGGAAGCGACCGATGTCATCGCACGTCAGTTACGTCTGCGTAATCTGGGCGGAATTATTATCATTGATTTCATTGATATGCAGGAAGCGCAGCATCGTGAAGAAGTAATGAAACAGTTTGAGCGCATGCTGGAACGTGACCATGCCAAGACCAAGATTACTCAGGTATCGGAACTGGGCCTGGTAGAAATGACCCGGAAACGCACCCGTGAGTCGCTGGAACATTTGCTCTGTGAATCTTGTCCGACCTGTCAGGGACGTGGTTATGTCAAAACAGCCGAGTCAGTATGTTACGAAATATTCAGGGAAATTCTGCGTTATGCCCGTGCTTATGAGTCACAGAGTGGCTTTACTGTCGTCGCGCATCCTGCTGTCATTGATCGATTATTGACGGCAGAAGCGCCTGCAGTCGCTGATCTAGAACATTTCATTAATCGCGTGATTAAGTTCCAAGTGGAAAATCTGTATACGCAAGAGCAATACGATATCATTCTCAGCTGAAATTGTAACAGAATATCGTTAAACACTTGTTACATCTGAAATTTTACAACCGGGCCTTTATTTACAATACTAGATGCATGAATTAGCCAAAGCCGTTTCTCCCAGTTTCAGGCTTAGCAAAAGGAGTGTGTGATGAGTATGAGTAAAGCAGTAATCCATAAAGGCCTAAAACACGTATTAGAACCAAAGACTGTACATGCGGGATATATCGTCGATGAACGCGGTAATGAAGTTCAGATTACCGCGAGCATGATCCGTAACGTCTGCCATCAATTATTACAACAGTGCCGTACCATTAAAAGCTGATTGCATTTGTGCATTGTTTCTAACTTGTCAAAAAATGATTTGGATAGACGTTTAAATCGAGAAGTCTTCCAAAAATTCTAAAATAATTTAAAAAGATTTCCAAAAATAAAGCAAAGGGACCAGATCGGTCCCTTTATTCTGTGCTCAAAGACTGGCAAAAATGATCAGCACCTTTGGCAGCCCATCTATCTTATTTATTCATCCGCGGCTAGCTTACCGCCCGTAACTTTGGGACAGGTTCGCCATCTACAATAAGTTCAAAACGTTGAATTTCTTCTTCCAGATGCGTCAGCAAGTTCTGCATTTTCGGCAGAGCATTACGACATGCGGTCAAGCCGACTTCCAGTTTGTCTAGATAGCTGGTCATGGTGATATTCAAGGCCTGACCATCGAGTACGATAGAAGCCGGATAAAGTGCTTCAAGACGTGCACCATTCCAGTAAAGGGGTTCTTGTGGTCCAGGTACATTGGAAATAATTACGTTAAAAGCCTGACGTGTCGGCATTAAACCGGAGGCAATGTTCAGACCTGCTGCACCATAGACAAAGGCGCTATAGTTCAAAATCTGGTTGGCATTCATGCGTTTGAAGCGTTCTTTGGCACTCAGTACACTGCGGCGTACGATCTTGAGACGTTCCAGCGGATCTTCTTTATGCGTGCCTAGATTGGCTAGAATCATAGTAATACGGTTGGATACATCCGAGTCATCACTGCGAACCGAAGCTGGAACCATGGCAATTAACGGTTTTTTCGGTAAGGCATTTTGCGATAATAAATATTCACGTAATGCACCTGAACAAATGGCCAGGACGATATCATTAATGGTCACGCCCAATGCCTTGGAAATATGACGTAAACGTGAAAATTCGAAAGACTGGGCTGCAAAGCGACGTGACGCACTGACGCGTTGATTCAGAATGCTACTTGGTGCCTGAAAGCTGGATACATAATCCGGATTACGTCCCATATCTTTCATGACGGTTTGCGACAGTTCATAAGCGACTCGTGGCGCACATTCCAGTTGCCCCTTAATGGTCTGCAGGACATTTTTAAACCTGTTCACTTTAGGTGCTTTCAGGCGTTTGGCACGTGGCCCTTCTACACACCACGGCGGTACAATACTCTTGGCATGGGGGTCAAATGAAAGTGATTTTTCTACCAGACGCATGCCTGCAATTCCATCCACCATGGCATGGTGAATTTTGAAATACATGGCAAAACGGTTTCCTTCAATACCTTCAATGATATGACAGGTCCATAAAGGTTTTGCACGATCAATCAGGGCACTATGTTCTTGAGAAATATAGGTCAGCAATTCACGGATACGGCCCGGTTTTGGCAGGGCGATATGACGAAAATGATGATCTAAATCAAATTCCTGGTCTTCATCCCAAAACAGGCCGTTTAAATAATTGTTAAAAGGTGGGATAGGGGAGCATTTCGAATTTTGGATATCCGTGACTAGATCCTGAATAAAGGAAGCTGGCGCATTGTCGGGAATTTGGAATAAAAATAGTCCACCTACATGCATAGGCTGCTGCCGTTTCTCTAAAGTTAAGAAAATAAAATCAATTGGATGTAATGGACGCATAGCGTGGATTGCCTCACTGCATTCTCTATAGCTTTTTTGCTAAAAGGCCTTGTTAGAATTATTACTTTAGTTTTTAAAGTATATCTTTTTTAGCATATAAATGAACTGCTTTATCTTGCCTTAACTGTGAAAAAGTGGCTATTGACAAGAACAAAATATCTTCCTAAGTTTATGAAATGTGAAAATTTTAGTTTTAAAATAGATTTGTAAAAATAGTATTTACTAGGCGAAGTGGAGTGTAACTTAATAATTATGTGTTATTAAAAGAATAGCATTGTGTTCAATTTCACATTTTATACAAATAAATCAATGAGCTAAAATTTTATAAATTCTTTAATTAAAATAATATTATCCCGATAAAAGGTAATTTATATCTTTTCACTAAATGTAAAATTATCAATTAAAAAGACTATCTTTATTAAAAAATAGTCTTTCAATCAATAGGAACGATAAAACTTAATTTTATTTTTTTAGATTGCCAGCATGTAAGCCACATTCTTTATGGGTAGCTTCTTCCCACCACCAGCGGCCTTCGCGTTCATGCTGATTTGGCAGCACAGGGCGAGTACAAGGTTCACAGCCGATAGAAACAAAACCTTTTTCATGCAGGGCATTATAAGGGACTTCCATCATACGGATATAACTCCAGACATCTGCACTGGACCAGTTGGCTAGAGGATTGTACTTGATCAACTGTTTTCCCGGACCGGAGAAACCTGGATCTGCTTGAACCACAGGAATTTCATTGCGTGTACCCGGACTTTGGTCTTTGCGCTGACCAGTAATCCAGCCATCCAGCGTCGCCAGTTTTTTACGTAGCGGTTGAACCTTGCGTATACCGCAACATTCCTGATGACCATCTTCAAAGAAACTGAATAAACCTTTGGTGGTCACTAAATTTTGTACTGCATCCGTTTCAGGGAAGCAGATTTCAATTTCGATGTTGTAATGCTTACGCACCCGTTCAATAAACTGATACGTCTCTGCATGTAGACGGCCAGTGTCCAGACTGAATACCCGGAACGGTTTACCGAGATGCGACGCCATATCAATCAATACAACATCTTCAGCACCAGAAAATGAAATCGCAATTTCACCTTGCTGGCTCAGTGCAAGTGCCAAAATTTCATTGGGCGATTTATCAGCATATTCAGATGCAAGCGCATCAATACGATCAATAGTAGGAATGATGGTCATGAGAGTCCTGGCGATATAGGCTTGGAAAGGACATGGCCTATATTAGTTAATTTCACATCTATTTTAATAGAATTGATTTAATTGACTTATCACTAAAAAATAAATACTTATGAAAAAAATAGATTTAAAAAAGTACAGTGCAAAATCTGTTTCTTCAGCTATGATAGTGCAAAATTTTTTCAATACAACTTAGAGGGAATGTTCATGGAAGTCGTATGTCTAGATTTAGAAGGTGTGTTGGTTCCAGAAATCTGGATTAACTTTGCTAAAAAAACCGGTATTAAAGAGCTTGAAGCGACGACTCGTGACATTCCTGACTATGATGTACTGATGACCCAACGTCTGAATATTTTAAAACAGCACGGTTTAGGCTTGAACGATATTCAGGAAGTGATTGCAGAAATGGGTCCATTCCCAGGAGCAAAAGAATTTGTGAAATGGGTGAGTACGCATTTTCAACTGATTATCCTTTCAGATACTTTCTATGAATTTGCACATCCATTGATGAAGCAACTGGATTGGCCAACTATTTTCTGTCATAAATTGGAAACGGATGAAGCTGGCATGATCTCGGCTTATAAACTTCGCCAGCCAGATCAAAAACGTCAGGCTGTTAAAGCACTGCATGGTTTGAATTTCCGTGTGATTGCAGCCGGGGATTCTTATAACGATACCACGATGCTGGGTGAAGCAGATCATGGTTTCCTGTTTGATGCACCTGAGAATGTCATTGCAGAATTCCCGCAATTCCCACCAATTCGTGGTTATGATGCGTTAAAAGCAGCTATTCGTAATGCTTCCGTGCGTGATATTCCAGCTTAATTTTTAAGTTTGTAAAATAAAACAAAGGGCGCTTATAGCGCCCTTTGTTTATGAATTTGCTTGATTAGAAGCGATAGCCGATTTTCATACCATAGCCAAGAGCGTAGTTATTCTCGAAATTAGCTTTAACAATCCCACCAGTTTGTGCTTGTGCATCACCTAACCAGAAATATTTAACACCAGCTTGGATAAAATAGTTTTCGGCAGGGCTGTACTGACCGCCCATGCCTACACTCCAGTAACCTTCAGTTGGGCCAAGAGTAGTAACCGGGTTACCTGCACCAGAATCGTACCCAACCGCTGCTGTACCAGACCATTTAGCATTGAACTTATGACCTAAACCCACAGTTGCTGAATATTGGTCATCAGAATAATCAATTAGATTTTGTTTCGCACCTAATGCTGCAGTGGTATTAGCTAAGAATTTAGGGGTTACAACAAAGTTATCCCAATGTACCCAACGTAAATTTGCAAAAGCTAGTGTATTAGGTGAAATTCCACTTTGTAAGTCAATATTAACTGATTGTGGCGTTATCGCATCTACTTCATTTATATCAGCAAAGCCTGGAATTAAATTATATGTTTCTGTAGATTTGGCACTATGTTTGATTTCTGAACGATAGGTAACACCTGCTTTTAAAGCAATTTCTGGAATTTGATAAGCAAATCCTGCTAACCAGCCCCATGCTTCTTCTTGTTCTAATTCAATATTATAACCACTTAATGTGCCAGTAGGTGGTTTTGCATATGCCAGGCCGCGTAACTTAATATTTGCTTCAACTGTTTGCCAGACTGGACCTACATAAAAATTCCAGTTTTCTGTAGGTTGGTAGCCAATTAAAGCGGTTATATTATGAGTGTCTACTTCAACAGAAGTGCCCTCTGCACCATTACCGAATGATCCGGCAACTGAAGAATACTTTGCATCAGCACCAAATGGTTGATCATAAATCAAGCCTAATGAAATTTTATCGGTCGCTTGTACTTTAATAGCTGCAGATGGGAAGTAATAGTCTTCACCCATATCACTGATTTTTTCGCCTTCTAAACCAGTTACTGTAGAAGAACCTTTTACAGTTGGATCTAAAACAGAAATACCGGCTTCCGCATAATTACCCGGCTGTAAAAAAGCAGAAATGGACTGACCAGAACGGTCTAAGCCAGCTGCTTGAACTGCAGAAAGAGGTAAAGTGCTAAGTAAAATAGCGGAATAAATTTTATTGAGCTTCATGGTACGGTCCCTGATGCCATCTGTAACAAAAATGTGCTGGAAAAGTAACACAATTTTAAAAAGAGTAAATGCTCAATTTCGCAGAATAAATGAACTGAATAAGTTATAAATAGCAGTTGATTAGAGTAAAAGTACTATTTTAAGGTCTTAAGTAGATGAATTTTATTAAATAATTTTTTAGGGTAATATTTGGGAAAATATGTGTTTAATTGTTTTAAATTTAAACATTAGGTTGGCACTTGTATAAAAACGAAGAGCTTTAAGTGTAAAAAACCACCCCGAAGGGTGGCTGTTTTAGAAAATATTGAATTAGAAGCGGTAACCGATTTTTAAGCCATAAGCTAAAGCATCATTATCTTCAAAATTTGCTACATACTCTGAACCGCCTGCTTGAGCACCAGTTTGTGCTTTCGCATCCCCTAACCAAAAATATTTTACGCCACCAGCAATGAAGGTTGCTGGTGTTGGACTATATTGAACACCTAAACCAAGATTCCAATATCCTTCTGTTGGACCTAGAGTTGAAACAGGATTACCTGCACCAGAGTCCCAACCTACAGAAACGTTACCAGCCCATTGATCATTTAATTTACGACCTACACCTACGTTTGCAGACCATTGGTCATCTGAATATTCTACAAGAGAAAAACCATTTGGACGCTTAACTAAAGGACCAACAGCTTCTGCAGCTTTACCAAACTTATACGGTGTGATTGAGAAATCTTTCCAGTTCACCCAGCGTACATTTGCAAATGCTACAGTATTCGCCATGATGCCTGTTTGGAAGTCTAAGTTCACCGATTGTGGTGTTGTAATTTTAGTTTTACCTTCAGCTGTGTTAGCTGCTGAAAACTTTGTTACTGCTTGGCCAATTCCTGCAATTTGTTGTGGTGTTAAACCTAAACTTGGTAGTTGACCAGCAAGACCTGGTAATGCAGCTGCTAAAGGAGTAGCTAGACTTAAGTTTTCATTGGCAACGAATTCATGATCAATTTCAGAGCGGTAAGTGACTGAAGCTTTTAATGCAATTTCAGGAATTTGAAATGCTGCACCAGCTAACCAACCTGCAGCAGAGTCTTCTTTAATGTCTGCATCGTATCCATTAAAAACGCTGTAAGCTGAGCCGCGTAGTTTTACATTACCTTTAATGGTTTGATATACACCACCACCATAAATATTAAAATTCTCAGTTGGTTGGAAGCCAAAAATCATAGAAATGTTTTGTGTATCAACTTCAACTGAAGTACTGCCTGAAGTAGTGCCGCCAATAGCTGTTGTTGTAATTGGTAGTGTACTTAGTACTCGATCTGTTGGTGCAGCAACAAAAACATTATTACCTGAATATTCGGCATCAGCGCCAAAGGGTTGGTCGTAAAGCAGACCAAAAGAGAAGTTATCAGTAAGTTGGAATTTTAGTGCGGCACTTGGGAAATAGTAATCGCCCGCCATATCACCAATTTGACGATTTGTTGTGCTTGTGCCAGCTTCCTGTCCAGATACATCTGGATCTAATACAGAAATACCTGCTTCAAAATAGTTACCAGGTTGCAAGAATGCAGAGATTGACTGGCCTGAACGATCTAGAGCAGCGGCAAATGCCCCGGTCATTGGTACAGTTGCTAAAATCATTGCAGTAGTTAATGTTTTTAATTTCATTTACGTCTTTCCTTGAGGTACAAATTTATATCTAGCGTTGTTGTTTGCACTTATTAAATTCTTGGAGATTTCGGGTATTTATCCGCAATCATTTGTTACTCCATGTGACAAAAATAGCACAATTAAAATAAGAGTAAATGCTCTAGAAAAAACTAATTAGTCTAAAAAAGCATCAAAATAGAGTTTTTACACCAAAAAATAGCCTCATTTTGAAATAAGTATTTGAAAGTAATAGAAATAAAATAATGAAGAAAAAATGATTTTTTGTATAAAAAATATTCTAAAAATATGAAGATTAACGCTAATTTTTTGAAGTATAGATCACATTTTGAAAGGATGGTGCGCCCTGCGGGACTCGAACCCACGTCGGTCGCTTAGGAGGCAACTGCTCTATCCAGTTAAGCTAAGGGCGCGAAAAGAAGGCTATTGTACTGTAAAAAATACAAAAAAAAGTTATTGCCGAAGCAATAACTTTTAAGGACTCATAGCTACAGGAGTTGTCTAGGTATTTTTAGGCTTAAGTAACTTAAACAGACCGAACATGACCACGATCCAAAGCGGGATCATCAAAATAGATTCCTGGAATCCTTGCGTCCACATGATGTAAAGAATCGTAAGAATAAAACCAAGAACCAGAATATTGCCCGCTGGAGACCACAGCGCAGGGAAGGAAGTCTTCTGTCCTAGCTTTTTCATGCTCTGAATGAACTTGAGATGGGTCAGCGTAATCATGGCCCAGTTCAATACCAATGCACCGACTACGATGTAAATCAGATGACTTAAGGCATCTTCAGGCACGAAGTAGTTGAGCAGTACACAGCCAAAAATCAGTACAGCAGAGAATAATACGGCAGGAATCGGCGTACCTTGCTTATTCACTTTCATGAAGAGTTTAGGTGCATTTCCTTGTTGAGCCAGACCATAGAGCATACGGCTGTTGGCGTACATGCCACTGTTATATACAGACAATGCTGCTGTCAGGATAATAAAGTTCAGTAAGTGTGCTGCCCAGTCAATGCCAAGCTGGCTGAAAATCATCACGAACGGACTTTTGTCCAGACCACCAAGCTCAAGCTGATTCCAAGGCACGAGTGACAATAGAATCGTCAAAGCACCGACATAGAAAATCAGAATACGGAAAACCACCTGATTAATGGCTTTCGGAATGGTTTTTTCCGGATTTTCAGCTTCTGCAGCCGCCATGCCGATCAGTTCAATACCACCGAAGGCAAACATCAGGAAGGCCAGCATGTAGAACAGACCTTCAAAACCATTCGGGAAGAAACCGCCCGCGGTCCAAAGATTGCTAAAAGATGCGCCTGAAGAAGCATCAGCAGTCAGGATCAGATACAAGCCAAAGACAATCATCGAGATGACCGCAGTCACTTTAATGATAGAAAGCCAGAATTCCGATTCACCGTAGAATTTCACATTGCCGAGGTTGACCAGTGTAATCACGATAAAGAAAAACAATACCGATGCCCAGGCTGGAATATGAGGCCACCAGTAGTTAATATATTTCGCAACCGCAGTAAGTTCGGTCATGGCCACCAGGATATACAAAATCCAGTAGTTCCAACCCGCAAGGAAACCAGGGAATTTGCCCCAGTATTTATAAGCAAAATGGCTGAATGAACCTGCGACAGGTTCATGAACAATCATCTCACCCAATTGACGCATGATTAAAAATGCAATCAGGCCCCCAATGGCATAGCCTAAAATAATAGAAGGACCCGCAGATTGGATCACCTGTGCGGAACCTAAGAATAAGCCTGTGCCAATTGCACCGCCCATGGCGATCAACTGAATATGACGGTTCTTTAAGCCACGCTGAAGTTGTGAAGACTCGTTATTCAAAGTGTTCAGCCCGACAATGGAAAATGATAAGTGGCTGATTGTAATTGATCAGACTAAAGAAGCCTAGTCCATCCTAAGAATGAAATATTGTTGAAGGAATGATAAAAAATATTCATATAAATAACTGAAATAAAATATAAATGAATCAATATATTAATTTTATTGAAAGTGTAACTGACGAGTTCTCTTTTTTCTTGGATAAAACACAAATGCCGTTTTTTTATACTAAGGTCTGGCAGTCAAGCAGTTCTGCTTTCAACATACTATACTTTGAATATAAATATTGAATAACCCGTACGAAAACAAAGACAAGTCAAAGGATGAAATAATTCATGAGTTTTGCCGCCCAAATCAAGATTCCTGCAACCTATATGCGTGGAGGCACCAGTAAAGGTGTTTTCTTTAAGCTGGATGACCTGCCTATAGCAGCACAACAGCCGGGCCGGATTCGTGATCAGCTTTTGCTGCGCGTGATTGGTAGTCCAGACCCTTATGGGAAGCAGATTGATGGTATGGGTGGTGCCAGTTCCAGTACTAGTAAAACGGTCATTCTGTCAAAAAGCCTGCACGCTGATCATGATGTCGATTATTTATTTGGTCAGGTGTCAATTGACCGTCCTTTTGTAGACTGGAGCGGTAACTGCGGCAATCTGACCGCGGCAGTGGGAGCATTTGCCATTTCCAATGGTCTGGTCGATGCCGAACGTATTCCTGAAAATGGGTTATGCACGGTACGGATCTGGCAGGCCAATATCCAGAAAGCCATTATTGCACATGTGCCGATGCAAGATGGTCAAGTGCAGGAATTGGGTGATTTTGAACTGGATGGCGTAACTTTTCCTGCAGCCGAAGTGCAGATTGAATTTCTGGACCCTGCCGATGATGATGCAGAAGGCGGTTCCATGTTTCCGACAGGCAATCTGGTCGATACTTTGGAAGTGCCAAATATTGGCAACTTTGAAGTGACCATGATTAATGCCGGCATTCCAACCGTCTTTTTGAATGCTGGAGATCTCGGCTATAAGGGCACAGAGCTTCAGGATCATATCAATAATGACGTAGCAGCCCTGACAAAATTTGAGACAATTCGTGCCTATGCAGCGAAGCAGATGGGAGTGATTCAGGATATTGCCGAAGCCGTAACCCGACAACACACGCCAAAAATTGCCTTTGTTGCACCACCGAGTAACTATACTTCATCCAGTGGCAAAACCGTCACCGAATCAGATACCGATATTCTGGTTCGGGCCTTGTCTATGGGTAAACTCCATCATGCCATGATGGGCACGGCTGCAGTGGCTATTGGTACGGCAGCTGCCATTCCCGGAACATTGGTGAACCGGGTCGCAGGTGGGGTAGAGCGTGAAGCGGTGCGTTTCGGTCATCCTTCCGGGACTTTAAGAGTGGGTGCACAAGCAAGTTTTGAAAATGGTGAGTGGAAAGTGAAGAAAGCGATTATGAGCCGTAGTGCCCGCGTATTGATGGAAGGCTGGGTGCGCGTACCAGAAGATGTTCTCGTTTAAATGCCGTGCATACATTTAGCCTGTAAAACCACCGGTTCTGCGGTGGTTTTTTATGGTTTAAAATCTCTGACTTGCTTATTTGATATTGAATAGCAAATTTCAGTAGAACAATTCGATTTATGGCTGAAAATTCAAGGCATTTCTAGGTACAATGCCTGATCACCGTACAGGCATTTATTCGCTTGTCATTTTATTCTTCTGGACTACGTATTCGAGGCGAATGTGTCATCTATCACTGACGTATCAACCCATGCACTCACTCAAGCACAACACCGCATTCAACAGGATTTATTGACCGCTCTGGAAGCCTTTGCCATTCCAGAACCGTTAAGGTCGGCAGTCCATCATGCTGTGATGCTTGGTGGCAAGCGAGTACGTCCAGCGCTATGCTATGCCACTGCTGCATTAAAACCCAATCAGAATAGTGCTGCAGTGCGCCGTGCAGCGGTTGCAATCGAGTTTATTCACTGCTATTCACTGGCCCATGATGATCTGCCGTGTATGGACAATGATTTGCTGCGCCGTGGCCAGCCGACATGTCATGTGGCTTATGGAGAAGATACCGCGCTTTTGGCAGGTGATATCCTGCAATCGATGGCTTTTGAAATTTTGGGTAGCCGTCTGTTTGATCAGGGGCCAGCGGTAGAAGCTTCCATTGTACTGAAGCAGATGCAGATTCTGGCAACCGCTTCTTCGAAAATGGTGAATGGCCAAGTTTTAGATTTGCAGTCTGAAGGCAAAAAAATCGATCAGCAAGCACTGGAAAATATTCATCGCAATAAAACCGGTGCTTTGATTAGCGCTGCGATCATGATGGCGGCGGTGACAATCTTTGAAGGCACCGATCTGGCCATTCCTAAATTACGTGAATTTGGACAGGCGATTGGTCTGGCCTTCCAGGTACAGGACGATATTCTGGATATTATTTCCGATACCGAAGTCTTGGGTAAAACCGCAGGTAAAGATGAACAGGTCGAAAAATCGACTTATCCGGCATTGATGGGGCTAGAGCAGGCCAAAGCCTATGCCGAGCAATTACATGATCAGGCGATCAATGCCTTGAACCATTTTGAAGGTCAGGCGGAAGAGTTGATGCAAATTACCCGGTTCCTGCTCACGCGAAAAAGCTGATAGGAACATTTTTTTTCTTCTCAGGTATAAGAGCATTCCATAAAAAAGAGGACTTCAAGTCCTCTTTTTTAGTTGCTACAGAATTATTTGCTTTCGTTGTACAGGCGTTCAGCTTCTTCAAAGCGGTCGGTAATTTCTGCTGTTGGGGCTTTACCCATCAGACTCACCACTACAATTGCCAGCATTGAACAGATAAAGCCAGGAACGATTTCATACAGGCCAGTGTCTGCAAACAGGTTCTTCCAGAAAATAACCACGACTGCACCTATGATCATCCCCGCTAAAGCACCATTCAAGGTCATGCGTTTCCAGAGCAATGACAGGATAATCAGCGGACCAAAAGCGGCACCAAAACCTGCCCACGCATAAGCCACCAGCCCCAGAACTTTAGATTCAGGATTACCCGCCATCCAGATCGCCAGTAAGGCAATCAGTAGCACCATCAAACGGCCCACCCAGACCAGTTCTTTTTGCGAGGCATTTTTACGCAGGAAAGATTTATAGAAGTCTTCTGTCAAGGTGCTTGAACAGACCAATAACTGACAGCTTAAAGTACTCATTACTGCGGCAAGAATCGCCGCCAGAACTACACCTGCAATCCATGGGTTAAACAGGATTTTGGTCAGTTCCATAAATACGGTTTCAGGATTGGCATTCACCACGCTTGCCAGTTCTGGATGCTGCTGGAAATAAGCAATACCGAAGAAGCCGGCTGCGACTGCACCGCCCAGACACAGAATCATCCAGGTCATGCCAATACGACGTGCATTTGGAATGGATTTGACTGAATCTGCAGCCATGAAGCGCACCAGAATATGCGGCTGGCCAAAGTAACCCAGACCCCAAGCCAAGAGCGAGATAATCGCAACAAGACTGAGATCACCCAGAATATTCATTGCTTGAGGACGAGCAGCCTCCAGTGCCAAAGTCACCTGGGACATATCCGAGAACGCCATTAACGTTACGATTGGTGTCAGCAACAGGGCAAAGATCATCAGCCCCGCCTGAATGGTATCGGTCCAGCTCACAGCCAGGAAGCCACCAATAAACACATAGCTGATGGTGGCAATGGCACTGATCCAGAGCGCGGTGCTATAAGACATGTCAAACATGCTTTCGAACAGACGCGCACCTGCGACCATGCCCGAAGCACAGTAAATCGCAAAGAAAATCAGAATCACGAAAGCCGAAACAATACGCAGGATTTTCTTCTGGTCGTTAAAACGATTCGAGAAATAATCCGGCAGGGTCAGGGCATTGTGCTGAACTTCGGTATGCACCCGCAGACGGCCAGCAACCAGCAACCAGTTGAGCCAGGCACCAATAATCAGACCGATGGCAATCCACATTTCAGACAGGCCGGAAAGATAAATCGCACCGGGCAGACCCATCAGGAGCCAGCCACTCATGTCGGAAGCCCCTGCAGAAAGTGCAGTTACGAAACTCCCTAAACGTCGGCCCCCTAAGATGTAATCGGAAAAGTTGCTTGTCGCGCGATAAGCCATCAGGCCAATCACCACCATTGCGACAATATAGAAAAGAAAAGTAATTAAGGTTGGATTTAGGGAGCTCATACGGTATCCATTTTTAAGTTGGACAGTAGATCGAAACAAGGAATAAGACAGCTGCGAAAAGCTTTAATCCGAAAGCCAGGCAACATCAAATCCAGTAGATTTTAAAAATAAACGCGAAATTTAACCATAAATTCACAATTTTTGCTGAGATTTTCTTGCGCGAATAAAAATAGGCAACCCTCGGGCTGCCTATGTATAAAGTCAAAAGATAAATTAGTTAGGGCGACCCATGACACCGCGGATCGTATTTAACACATCGGCTGGAAGGACCACGGTCTTGGCATTTGGCGACTTGGCCATATCCTGCATGGCTTTAATATACTGTTCACCCAGTAAATAGGCGACCGGAATTTCATTATCACCAATGGCAGAAGTCACCATGTCAATTGCACGTTGTGAAGACTCAGCCAGAACCACTTGCGCTTCGGCATCACGACGTGAGGCTTCCAGACGGCCATCCGCTTCCAGAATCGCGGCCTGTTTTTCACCGTCAGCTTTGGTGACGGTTGCACGACGCTGACGTTCAGCAGCGGCCTGTTCTTCCATCGCAGTCTGCATGGTAATTGATGGCTTAATATCCTGAATTTCCACAGTCTTTAGGGTAATTCCCCAGTCCGAGATATCATCGGAAATACTGGATTTCAAGCGTGCCTTGATATGGTCACGTGAAGACAGGGCATCATCCAGATCCATTTCACCGACAATCGAACGCAGTGAAGTCTGTACCAGGTTCTGAATCGCCCAGGAATAGTTTTCAATCCCGTACACTGCTTTTTCTGGCGTAGTCAGGTTGATATAGGCCACGGCATTCATCAGCAAAACCGCGTTATCACGGGTAATCACTTCCTGTGAGGGAATATCCAGAACGATATCTTTAGTTGTGACTTTATAGGCGACTTCATCGACATAAGGAATGACAAAATTCAGGCCCGGATTTAGGGTGGTATGGTATTTACCCAGACGCTGTACGATCCATTTGTAGCCTTGCGGCACAATCCGCACACCTTTAAAAATGGTAATCGCAACAAAGGCCAGAAACGCGATAACAATGATAGAACCACCAGACATAGCTTATTCACCTTATTGATTTTGATAATTCGTGCTGTGAGGTTGTACGACCAGGTCATTACCCAGAATATCCACGACGCGAACGCGGTCTCCGACCTGAACTGGGTCCAGAGTTCGGCATTCCCATTCATCCGAACCTAAAACTGGCATCGGAAAGCGCACCCGGATTTGCCCATGATCCAGATTAGTCTGAATCACCATGCCCACCTGACCAATGGTCGCTTCACGCGATAGACCGGCTTTGGTCTTATCAATGGAAAGTGGCTTGATAAACTTAAACCAGAGCAGCGTACACAGAACAGAAAGTACGATCCAGGTCAGGAGCTGGGTCGTCAGTCCCATCATCGGGAACATCCAGTACAGGACGCCAACCATGATGGCACCGATCCCGAACCACAGGGCAGCAAATGCGGGCAGCAATAGTTCCGACAGAATCAGAAGAATGCCTAATACAAACCAGTGCCAAGGTTCAAGAACTAATTCCATATCGTGACCTATATCGCTAAGTATTTAATTAATCATCATCTTTATATGATTGATCTTCAATGTAGCAGATGCGGCTGCAGATGAATATAAAAAATTCATGCATCAAAATTTTGCCGGACGTGGCGGTTTAAATGCCGCGGGAGACTGCTTAAAGTTGCTAATGGCTTTTTCAATAGTACGGATTTTCAGCTGAGCAGCCTTTTCACCTTCCAGAATGGTGGCATTGCTGGCTTTCAGGTCTAAAGTACCGATATGGCCGACTTTGGGCTGAATCACCACAGTGGCCTGACTCAACTCTTCATTAATACTTTGCTGTCCCATAATGTTCAGGGTCTGATCCAGTACGCCCCACATATTCAGAGCCTTATTACCATCCGGACGGGCAGAAATATCCACGGCAATGACAATGTCTGCCCCCATATCTTTGGCGGTCTTGACCGGAATTGGACTGACCAGACCGCCGTCAACATATTTGGTGCCGCCAATCACGGCAGGCACAAACACATTCGGAATACTGCAGGACGCGCGCACTGCCTGGCCGGCATTACCTTTAATAAAATCTGCCTTGCGGCCATTGTCCAGACGAGTGGCAACTGCAGCAAAACGTATCGGGAACTGTTCAATCGGTTTGTTCGCCACATTTTTATTGACGAAATCCTGCAATTTTTGTCCGGCAATAATGCCTTGTCGGTTCAAGGTTAAATCGCGGATATCGGATTCTTTAAAGTTCAGGGCAATCTGCTGTAACTGATAAGGCGATTTGCCACTGGCATATAAGCTACCGACAAAACTGCCGGCACTGGTTCCGGTGACAATCTTCGGTTTGATGCCGTGTGATTCGAGCACTTTAATGACGCCAATATGAGCAAAACCTTTGGCACCGCCACCACCGAGGGCAATGGCGACGACAGGTTCACGGGCTTTTAGTGGCGTGGCAGGCGTAGATGTTTTAATGGCTTTGTCGCAGGCTGCAAGACTCAATCCAAGGCAGCCAATTAAGGCATAACGAGCTAATTTCATTATAAAAACTGGTGATTAAATCAACAAAATTCAGGCTATCACATCAAAAAAAGCCGTATTTGCCTAGTCTTTTTTCAAAAGCTTTTGTAACGGCTTGGCCACCCAGTCAGGATTTTTGGCCGAGAATTTACCTTGATAATGCTGATAAATCTCTTCCAGGTCGTATTCATAATCACCGGTCAGATGGTACACGCCCAGGATATGAATGGTCTTGATATCATAATCAAAGTAAAACATCACAATCGGCAAATGGGCTGCTCTGGCAATAGGATAAAAACCGCCGCGGATTTTTTTGGTGCCTTACGTGAACCTTCCGGTGCCATGCCGACCTAGATCTGCTGCGATTTTTCAATGATGTCTACAATTTGTCGGGTATGACCTTGTGGACTATCTCGGACGACCGGAACGACGCCAATCCATTCCAGAACCGGTTTTAGCGGTGTGCGAAACAGGCTGTCTTTACCAAAAATCGTAATCTGAATACCGAGACCAAGCAGCGCATTAAAACCCAGCCAGGCATCAATATTCGAGGTATGCGGAGAAATAATCGCAACAGCTTTAGGTAAGTCCGGAAATTCGCCTTCCAGACGCCAGCCTTGGGCCAAGAAAAGCTGCCTGAAAAAAGTCCGGCTCAGCTTGCTGCCGCGGGCTGGCACATGCGGCGGGAGTTGAGGGAAACGTATTTGGGTCATTGCTTCTGTCTCGTCCTGAAACTAATTTTTCTTTATTTTTTATTATATTAGACTGTTGTAAAATCCGGTTGATTGGCAAAATGTATGGCATCTTAAATGCCGTTAATGCATTTTTACCTGAAGGACTTGGTCTGCATATGCGGAATACCTATATTTTACTGTTTTCGCTGTATTGGGCACAGGGGCTTCCGGTCGGGTTTATGACGCATGCCTTGCCAGTCATTCTGCGGGCTGAAGGGGTATCGCTGGCGCATATCGGGGGCTTTGGCCTGTTAATGCTGCCTTGGTCGATTAAAATATTCTGGGCACCTTTAGTCGATCGGCATGGATCAATCGCCAAAGGTCATTACCGTAGCTGGATTATTCCCCTACAATGGCTGTCAGTTGCTGTATTGATTGGGCTCTCATTTCTACCGATTCAGGCCTTGAATCAGCCGCTGTATTTACTGCTGTTTTTTGTCCTGCTTTTGTTGATGAATGGCATTGGCGCGACGCAGGATATTGCCACCGATGCACTGGCGGTCAATATTCTGAAAAATGAACAGCAACATTGGGGCAATACCTTTCAGGTGATTGGTTCGCGTCTGGGATTTATTGTCGGAGGTGGAGCAGTATTATGGTTGCTCGATCTGCTGCAATGGCAAGCTACCTTTCTATTATTGGCCGCTCTGGTCTTTATTAATACTTTACCTATTTTACTTTTTAGAGAACCTCTGCATTCAAAAATTATCACGCCAGCTGATAAAGGACCTGCACTTAGTAATATTAAAACCTATTTTCAATACTTCTGGTCAGATATAACCTTGGCGAGGTGGCTTCTAGTTTTACTGACCTTTAAAATCGCCGATGGTTTATCCGGACCTTTATTAAAACCGTTAATGGTAGATCTCGGGCTGAGCTTTAGCCAGATTGGCCTTTATGTCACCATGCTTGGTGCATTTGCGGCACTGATTGGAGCAGGATTAGCCGGCTGGTGCCTCAAGTACTGGTCTCGCAGCTCAAGTTTGATCGTTTTCTCAATTTTAAAAATATTAAGCTTAATGGCTTATGCCTGGCTGGCTGCGCAGTATGAAACGCAAAGCAAAGTAGAGAATTGGATGATATATCTGGTCAATGCGGCCGAGGATATGGTATCCGCCATGCTATTGGTAGTCATGCTGACCTTGGTTATGCAATACAGTCGCAAGCATCTGGCAGGGACAGATTTTACCTTTCAGGTTTCACTGATGGCGACGGTAAGTGGTGGCTTATATATGTTGAGTGGGCTGTTGGGAGATTATTTAGGCTATGCAAAATATTTAACCTATATTGTCTGTATCAGCATCGTGCTTTTATTGCCTATCGTATTTTGGGGAAGAGTGAATCAACAATCGCAGTCATCATGAAATATGAATTAAAGCTGGCTGAAAAAGAAACAATCTATTTTAAAAGTATGCTTAATACATATTATAGATAAAAGTATGAGATAAAAATGATTTCAAACTGATTTGAAAGTTGTTAAATTCTTGATGTTTTCAAGTAGCTTGTTGTGTAGCTAGGGTTAAAAGTGTAAGTCCAGTCAAATACATGACATGATACGTGGGCTTTTAACTCGACATATATTGCGTGAGTCGTCTTTCGAGATCATAACCAAGCTATTTCATAATTATAGATATTCCACACGGTGTAGGTTTCAGTTGAAATCACCGAACTTCCAATGCCAATGAACATGTGTTCACTATGGAGAATTTAATGAGTCAAGTTTTAACAGGAAAGTTTTTAGCTAAAGGATTAGCAGTAGCAGTAACAACATTGATGATGGGGACTGTTGCACATGCTGAAACACAAGAGCAAAAAGAAATTAAGCAGCTGCGCCAAGAAATTGAAGCATTAAAAGCATTAGTATTACAGCAGCAACAAGTTCAGCAAACTCAAGCAGTGCAAATAGAACAAGTCAAAGCAACCCCACAACAATCAGCAGCTGCACCGAAAGCCTTAAGTACAAAATCAGATACTGAAGTGAAGCTATATGGTTTCGTTCGTGGTGATGCGAACTATATCATTGAAGGTTCAGCAGGAGACTTCTCTGACGTTGCTAAAACCAATGGTCAAACGAATGACAAGTTCGTTGCAACAGCAAAAACAACACGAATAGGTTTAGATTTTAAAACCAATGTTGAAGGTGCAGAGGTCGGTGGTAAACTTGAAAGTGATTTCGCAGGTACTAACGATTCATTCCGTATACGTCAAGCATATTTAACCTATGAGAATTGGTTAATTGGTCAAACACAATCTAACTTCTTGTCAAATCATGCACCGTTTATGATTGACTTCAGCACCAACGTTGGTGGGGGGACTACTCGTCTACCAATGGTTCGTTATGGTTTTGATTTGACACCGGCAACACAATTGTTCTTAGCGGCAGAAAAACCAAACTCAAGTGCTGAAGACATCAAATCAAGCGTACCAACATTGACTGCTAAATTGGCACACAACTTTGATGACAAAAAAGGTAATGCGTCTGCGCGTGCTTTAGTTGAAGTTTATAAAGATGAAAACATTAACAAGCGTAAAGCAGGTTGGGGTTTAGCTGCAGGTACAACCTATCAAGTGCTTGATCCTTTGAAAGCGACGCTAGATGTCAGCTATACCAAAGGTGTGAACGGTATTCTGTATGGTACCAATGCCAACAGTGCATTCGTAAATGATGAAAATGACCGTAATATTGAGCAAAATGAAATTTGGGCGGTACAAACGGGCTTAACCTACAGCATTCTACCTAACTTAAAAACATCAATAGGTTATGGTGCATTGTTTGCTGATAAAGATTCAGACTATGCAGACCTCAATGATGTTGCAAACAAAGAGGTACAACAAGCGTGGTTAAACTTGGTGTATTCACCGGTTAAACCACTTGAGTTTGGTGTTGAGTATGTCAATGGTGAGCGTAAAGACTTTAATAATGATAAATTCAAAGATAACCGTATTGGTTTAATGAGCAAATATAGCTTCTAATTGATGATGTGAAGCTAAATAAAAAATCCCACCACTTGGTGGGATTTTTTATATCAATACTTTAGGAGAAAGGTTATTTTTAATAAAGCATAGGGAGTGGTACAGGCTTAAAATACAAATTCTAATACAGAGTTTTATTTTCCTATCAAAAAGCGGTACTTCAGCATCACTTTTTATGCTTAAAACAACAAAACTTAGTAATTTTAGGTCTAATCTACCCAGTTTCAGGCTATTACCATGACTGAAAGTTTCAATATTTTGATTTGAACATTATGACGATCCAAGCCGTTTTATTTGACCTTGACAATACCTTGACCCACCGTGATCTGACTGCACAGGCCTATAGCCGTTATCTGGCGGAATATTATGCTCCAGCATTGGCACAGGCCGATTCAGATAAAATTATCGAGATTGTAAGACGCATTGATAATGGCGGTTATCCTAAAAAGGAACTGCTGACGCATGGCAGTATTGGTGCTTCGGCTGCCTATGCCTTATTGCAGGAATTGTCCTGGTTAAATCCCCCAACCATAGATGAACTGGCCCATTTCTGGTTTAGCCAGTTTGGCCGTTTCGCCGTAGAAATGCCGGCAGCAGAGCAAGTATTAACGCAGCTGAAAGATGAGGGTTATCAGCTCGCCATTGTTTCCAATGGCGGACATGACACCCGTTTGAATACGATTCGGGGTTTGGGTATTGAAAATTATTTTGATGAAATTATCAGTTCAGGACTGGTGGGCTTTAACAAACCACAGCCGGAAATATTCCAGATCACTGCAGAGCGTCTAGGCGTGCAGCCTTCACAGTGCCTGTATATTGGCGACCATCCAATTAATGATGTACAAGGAGCTACAGAGGCCGGAATGCATGCATTATGGATGCAAGGCTTTCATGCAGATGCTGAACATATCCAATATAAAATTCAGCAACTGCCGGAAATTTTTGCCCATTTGCAGTTACTGAATCAGGCTTAAGTGATTCTTAAACAGTCAATCGTTTCGGCCCATTGCGAAGAATCACAGCGCGGACATTGCTGGTCGGCATGCGAAAGGGTTTGTACCTGTCCACAGTAAATGCAGGCATATAATTGCCCGGCCTTGACCTGTTGGACAATAGAGCAGGTTTTAGGAAAAAGTGGCAGCCCAGGCCGAACCTCATCCGATTTGAAAAACAGGATACTGAACTTACCGTCAGTTTCCAGTAAACCGGTGCGTACCTGACCGAGATGTTCTACGCCTTGCTGGCGCATTTCGGCAAAGAATTCATCATGGGACATTTTACCTTTTTTAATCTCTTCAACGACCAGCACGCCATCTTCTACGATATAAATCGGTTTACCTTCCAATAGGTCTTCAAACCATTGATATTTCATCATGAGCCAGGTGGTCAGGCGATACATGATAATAATCACCGACATCACCAGGACTGCCTGAATCAGAGGAATATCTTCGGTAAACATCGGGTCGCCGGCAATCGAACCCAAGCTCAAAATGATAGCGACTTCGAAGATGGAAAGCTGACGTACCCCGCGTTTTCCGGTCAGGCGCAGAAACAGGATAATCATCGTATACATCAGGGCACAACGCAGCAAAATTTCTGCAGTAAACTCCCAGGTGGTGTCATGTATAAATATCGTGGCCCAGTCCATTTAAATTCTTTATCCTCATTTTGCTCTTTGGCTCGAGTCTAGCAATATCAGTATTTTATTTGCTGCTGTGTTTATGTAAGTTTATGAATCAAGACAGATTCTATTTAAAAAAGAAGCTTGAGCTTAAAAATCTAGCTATTCAATTTATTCAAAATAAGATAGAGATTTCATGTAAATAATGCATAAAAAATCAGCAGATTAAATTTGAAGAAGATCACATTCTCTGCTGTCTATTTTTAAATCTATAAAAGTATTATCCATTTGAAATCTACCAATATATATTCTGAATAATGTGTTTTGAAGAACTAGGAGTGTTTAGAAATTTGTAAGCAAATCACTTCATCTCTATAAAAATCTGTAGTTTGTGGCCTGAAAAATAGAGTGATTACACCAGGTTAATAAACTGTTTTTAAATTAAAAATTGTGATTTTGACTTCCAACAAGGGATGTATTGTGAAAAGAATATTCACGCTTTTAACGGTTATGGGTTTAAGTACAGCGGTCTGGGCAGATGCGGATTGGGATTATACTCAGCCTGAGCAATGGTCGACTTTGAGCCAGAAATATTCGGCCTGTAATGGTCTGAACCAGTCGCCAATCAATATTGAGCGAACAGTGAAAGCAGAACTGGAACCGCTCAAGTTCAGCTATAACACCATGATTCATGCGATCGAAAATAAAGGTCATACTGTCCAGGTGGATTTTGCGCAAGGTGGTGAATTGCAGCTGGATGGCGATACCTTTGTACTGAAGCAGTTTCATTTGCATAGTCCAAGTGAAAACCTGATTAAAGGCAAAAGCTATCCACTGGAAATCCACTTTGTCCATGCCAATGCCAAAGGTGAGCTGGCTGTCGTGGGGATGATGTTCGAGCAGGGCGCAGAAAGCCAGATGCTCAAACGCATGTGGAACCGTTTACCGAAAAAGCAGGGTGAGAAAGTGGTTTTGAAAACGCCACAAAATGTGAATCAGATGTTGCCTAAGAATCTGGATTATTATCGCTTTAGCGGCTCGCTGACCACACCTCCGTGTTCGGAAGGGGTACGCTGGCTGATTCTGAAAGATATTCAGCAGGCTTCTGCCAAGCAGATTTCGGAATTTGCCAAATTGATGGGACATCCCAATAACCGTCCGGTGCAGTCATTGAATGGCCGTGTAGTGCTGGAATAATCAATATGAGAGCGAAAAAGCAGACTTTGGTCTGCTTTTTTTAATTCTGATACAAATTTTGAAAGGGCACACTGAAAAGAACTATGTGGCGAAAGCTGAAAGAATTACTATAAGATAGTATTTCCTATTGGTCTTTCCGCTGCCATGCTCTTTGACTTGAAAACCATGATTCAGCCGTTCACAGCGCTTTCGCCACAGCAGAAGAAGCTGGATCATCTGATTGATAAAATCGAGCAACAGAAACAGGAATTAGAACAATGGCAACAGGCTGAAGAAGATCTGCAGCAATATACCCATAAAACATTTATGCCGGTCTATCATGAATTGCATGGCGTACTGTTCAAGCAGCTGGAACAGCTCTGGAAGCACCTGCAGGAAACTACATTTTCCAAGGTAGAACTGGTGGTGCTGGATGAAAAGATTCAGTACCTTGCAAATTATCTAAAAGACTCTCAGGCAATGTCGGTGCAACAAGCCCATAAGGTGAATGAAATCTTCACTTACTATCAGCAACGTGCCGAACATGCCCAATTCAGAAAAAGTCAAAAGAAAATAAATGAACTGGAAACATTCTTTAAGAGTGAGAATGGCTCAGATCTTGCAGATGTAGAAGTATTTGAAGTATGGCAATCAGATCATTTTCAGCAGGTACGTGAGCAAGCCAAGTTAAAACGTCAGCAGGAAAAACAGGAGCAGGCAGCAGCGATGGCAGAGCAGTCATTGAAAACCGTATATTTAAAAATTGCTGCCATCATTCACCCTGACCGTGAAGTGAATGATGTCAAAAAAATCAAGAAAACTGAATTATTGCAACGTGCCAATGAGGCTTATGCAGAGCAGGACCTGTTTACGTTACTGAGAATGCAACTGCAGATTGAACAAGATCAGGATGTTTCAAAAAAAGGTTTAAGTGCGGAGCAACTCAAGTTTTATCAACTGGCTTTGGAGGCACAGAGCCAGAAATTACAAGAGCAGATTGATGCCTTGATCAATCGATTGGTCTGGTCATCGAAAACCAGAATTGCAGTAAAAAAGTCGAAAGGGAAAGTTCAAATTGCTGACCTGTATAAGCAGATTGATGAAGATACTTCAGCCATCAAACAGCAGATTAAAGTAGAAAAAGAACGCCTGATGTATATCAAGAAGGTGAGTGGCTTAGAGATGTTTTTAAGGCATGGGATGCTTTAATCCCTTATTCGCATAATAACTCTAGATGTAATAATGAAAATTCCCTCTCCTTGTAGGAGATGAGCATCCTCAGAATATATTCTGAGTGCGCAAGGGTGAGGGCTATTTTAAGATTCACCTCTCCCTAATCCTCTCCCAGAGGGAGAGGGAGTCGTAACTGATTAGATGCCATCAATTAATTTAATAATGAACGTTCCCTCTCCTTTTAGGAGAGGGCTAGGGAGAGGTTATAAAATTTGATAATCTAAAGAAAATAATAAAAACATAAGCCTATGAATAAAAAATTCGATCCCCAACTATTACAATTTGCCAAATCCATGCGCCACACCGCCACCGATGCTGAAAACTTGATGTGGCAAGTCTTACGTGCCAAGCGTTTTATGAATCTGAAATTTCGTCGTCAGCATGTGATTGAGCCGTATATTATGGATTTTTACTGTCATGAAATTGGTTTGGTCATTGAGTTGGATGGTAGTCAGCATGGAGCGGATGATGCGATTGAATATGATGCTGAACGGACTCAGTTTTTAGAGGCTTTGGGTTTAACGGTGGTGCGGTATTGGAATCATGATGTTTTAGGAAGGACGGATGTGGTGTTGGAGGATTTGTGGAAGGTGTGTACTGAGTTGAAAGAGAAGAAATAATGAAAGCTCCTTCTCCCTGTGGGAGAAGGCGGGGGATGAGGGTTTCTATAAAATTAAAAACACCTCTCCCTAACCCTCTCCTAGAAGGAGAGGGAATTCCATTGTGAAATGCATGCAGGTATTAAATCAAGTGACTCTCCCTACGGGATAGGGGTGGGGGGAGAGTTTATAAAAAATAGCGTGATTGAAGTTTTTGAAAATGATATAAAACAAATAATTAAGCATATAATCTGATAATTTGAGGGTCTAATCAATTCTAAAGTTGAAATTAAAACTAAAGAAGATCATGGTTTATGGTATGACAATAATATTGATCCGTATAAAGGATTAGCTGAAATTATTGCAGTTACTTTAAAGAATTCATTAATTTCACAAAAAATTAGTTTCGTTGATGTTCCATATCGCCATAAAACTAAGAAAAGTTTTCTCAAAAAAATTGAGGATAAGCTTTCAAAAAAGGACTACAGTCCAACATCAATGACAGATTTAGCTGGTATTCGAGTTATCACTTTAATTGAAGCGGATGTTCAGAAGGTCTGTGATCTTATTTCATCAATGTTTAATGTGCATACTGCTGATAGTGTTAACAAGTCAGAAAATTTAGGTGAGGAAAAAGTTGGTTATCGTTCTGTTCATTTCGTATGTGATGTTGGGAATGCAAGAGCTAATATGCCTGAATTCTCGTCATATAAAGGCTTATGTTTTGAAATTCAAGTAAGAACAGCATTAGAACATGCATGGGCTGAGATTGAACATGATAGAGGTTATAAGCTGGGCGGAAAATTACCTTCACATTTAAATCGGCGATTTAAGTTACTTTCTGGCTTATTAGAGTCAGCTGATTTAGAGTTTAATCGCTTGACAGTTGAAATTGAAGAATATGCTAAACAGTTAAATGAAAGCATTAAAAAAGACAAACTGAATTATGAGTTAACTAGTATTGGCTTAAAAACTTTATTGGATGATAAATACACATCACTTATTGAAAAAGAGAGTATTAACGTTTTAGATATTAATGGGATCACAAAACAATTAAATAATTTTGGGATAACTAATCTTGAAGAATTAGATAGTTTAATTACAGAGTATACAGAAAAATATAATTTTGATGCGTATGACACACCTTTAAGTTTTTTTACAATTTTAATGTTTCTGATTGATATTGAAAAATATTTCAAAAGCGTATATGTGGTGTTAAACCATTCAATGGAATATGCTTCCTGAACAGCATATTGAATTTTTAGAGCAAAGATATGAAAGACAAGAGCTAGAAAAGATTTTTGAAGAATATAATATTAAAATATTGGATGTCGATATTGAAGCTGCATAAAAAAATCCCCTCATTCGAGGGGATTTTTTGAATCAAACTAACAACACATTAAAGCGCTGCAATTTGCTCCATATTTGCTTTAATCTTCGCTAACTGATCAGCAAACTCAGCAAGTTTCACTTTCTCGCCTTCAACCACAGCCGCAGGTGCTTTCGCCACAAAACCTTCATTGCTAAGTTTAGTGGCAATTTGGTCATGTTGCTTTTGAACCTTGTCTAAGTCTTTTTGTAGACGACCTAATTCCGCTTTAGGGTCAATTAAGCCCTTCATTGGCACATATACAGATACGTGACCGACTACAGAAGATGAAGACAATGGTGGTTGTTCGCCATCAGCCAAGAAGGTAATGCTTTCAACTTTAGCCAATGCTTTGAACAACGGTTCAATACGTGCAATCTGCGCTTTTTCAGCATCAGTGGTATTTTGCAGCAGAACAGGCAACAAACGCGCATTACCTAGACCCATCTCGCCACGGATATTACGTACCGCACCAATCAAACCTTGCAGCCATTGCATATCTGCTTCAGCCTGGTCATTCATCAATGCTTGCTCAGCAACAGGGTACGGCGCCAACATAATAGTTTCGCCAGTGATGCCAAGTTTCGGCGCAAGTGTTTGCCAGATTTCTTCAGTCAAGTACGGCATTAACGGATGAGCCAAACGTAAAGATGCTTCCATTACTGCAAGAAGAACACGACGTACTTCAGCTTTACGCTCTTCAGACACATTTTCATCGTTCAGAACCGGTTTGGTTAATTCAACATACCAGTCACAGTATTCATTCCAGATGAACTCATAAATCGCTTGCGCAGCCAGATCTAAACGGTAGGTTGCAAATGCTGTTTGCACCGCTTGTTCCGCTTTTTGCAGACGGCTTACGATCCATTGTTCAGGCAATTCCCAAAGGTCTTGACGTGCTTCTGAACCAATAGTTTGACCTTCGACATTCATCATCACGAAACGTGTTGCGTTCCAGATTTTATTGGCAAAGTTACGGTAACCTTCAACACGTTTCATGTCGAACTTGATGTCACGACCAGTGTTGGCAAGCGCACAGAAGGTGAAACGAACCGCGTCTGTACCGTAAGATTGAATACCTTCAGGGAATTCTTTACGGGTTGATTTTTCAATCTTCGCTGCTTGTTTCGGGTTCATCAAACCTGTTGTACGTTTTTGTACTAAGGTTTCAAGATCCACACCATCAATCAAGTCTAATGGATCAAGTACGTTACCTTTAGATTTAGACATCTTCTGACCTTCGCCATCACGTACCAAACCGTGAACGTACACGGTTTTAAACGGCACTTGTGGCGTACCATCTTCATTCTTCATGAAGTGCATGGTCAGCATGATCATGCGGGCAACCCAGAAGAAGATGATGTCAAAACCTGTCACCAGTACATCTGTTGGGTGGAATGTATTCAAGAAGTAGTTGGCTTTGTCTTTTGCTTCGTCGCCAGTCCAACCTAAGGTTGAGAATGTCCAGAGACCTGAAGAGAACCATGTATCCAATACGTCTTCGTCTTGGTTTAATTGAACATCGGCAGGGATGTTGTTTTTCGCGCGAACTTCCGCTTCATCACGACCTACATAAACATTACCTTCCGCATCGTACCAAGCAGGGATACGGTGACCCCACCACAATTGACGCGAGATACACCAGTCTTGGATGTTGTTCATCCAAGCCATATACATGTTGCTGTACTGCTCAGGAACGAACTTGATACGACCGTCTTTAACCGCTTCAATGGCAGGTTTCGCTAGCGGCGCAATCTTCACATACCATTGGTCTGTGAGTAGAGGTTCAACAATCACGCCTGAACGGTCACCGCGAGGTGGTTTCAAGGTGTATGGTTGGATCTGATCTAACCAGCCTTCAGCTTCCGCTTGTTCAACGATCTTTTTACGTGCTTCAAAACGCTCTAAACCAACATATTCGCTAGGTGCAGGAATAGTTTTAGAAATTTGCTCGCCCGCTTTCGCGATGTATTCAAACTCAGCAAGAACTTCAGCATTTTTGTTGAAGATGTTGATGATTGGCAATTCGCAACGTTTACCTACTTCATAGTCATTGAAGTCATGCGCAGGGGTGATTTTCACACAGCCTGTACCGAATTCTTTATCGACATATTCGTCTTTAACGATTGGAACCGCACGACCAGTGATTGGCAGGATGATGTTTTTGCCAACAAGCGCAGCATAACGTTCATCATCAAGTGCAACGGCAACAGCTGTATCACCAAGTAGTGTTTCAGGACGAGTGGTTGCCACAACGATGTGATCTTTACCATCGTGCGTGCGTAGTGATTTATCTTCAAAGAAGTATTTAAAGTGCCACAATGAACCTGCTTCTTCTTTATCAGACTCAACTTCTAAGTCAGACAGCGCAGTTTGTAATTTTGGATCCCAGTTCACCAAACGTTTGCCGCGGTAGATCAGACCTTCTTCGTGCAGTTTTACAAACACTTCTTTTACCGCGTTTGATAAACCATCATCCATGGTGAAGCGTTCACGTGACCAGTCAACCGAAGAACCTAGGCGACGAATTTGACGGGTAATGTTACCGCCAGACTGTTCTTTCCATTCCCAGACTTTTTCGATGAACTTTTCACGACCCAGGTCATGACGGCTAACCCCTTGTGCACCCAGCTGACGCTCAACCACCATTTGCGTTGCAATACCTGCGTGGTCAGTACCCGGTTGCCAAAGCGTATTTTTACCTGACATACGGTTAAAACGCGTCAAGGCATCCATGATGGCATTGTTAAAACCATGACCCATGTGCAGGCTACCAGTGACGTTTGGTGGCGGAATCATGATACAGAAAGATTCGCCTTTTTCAGACGGCTTAAAGTAACCACGCTCTTCCCAAGTTTGGTACCATTTTTTCTCGATCTCGGTCGGATCGTAGGTTGTCGCGATATTTTGCGCTGAGTCAGTCATAGTCTAAACAGATCAAAAGTGAATGAAAAATTGGCTCTATTGTAGCAAAAAAAATAGTGCATGCGGCAGCTTAACCAAATGCAAACTTTAGCCAATTGGCATGTATAGCAACTCATCGTATGATAGAACGATAAAAAAACGCGACTCATCGCAGCATATCAAAAAGGATAATAAGATGAGCTATAGCATTTCCCTGAAGCTTCAACCCGAAACTCATCAGCGCTTTAAAGACCTGTATTCCAGATTAAATGCGGGCGAGCGAGACAGCCTGGCCAGACCCTTAGGTGAAAATCTGGCCGATATGGCCTGTGAAATTATTGACCAGATTTTTGGTCAGGTGATGCAGCTGGCCAATTCACCGGATAGTGAGTCTGAAAAAGTGATTCAGCAGATTATGCATAACACCCGTAAATATATGCCGTGGTCGGTTTCGTTGTTTGGTAATGAGCGGTTGATGCCCATGGTGAACTATTTGCATCGCATGACCTATGAGCATCAAGGTGATGCTTTTGTTCGATATCCGGTGGAAAAATTGCTGGTGATGGAGCTGCTGGGCTGTGTTGACCAGATGAAAAATGGTAATCACCAGTATGTATCACCCGCTTTAAAAGCTTTTACTCAGGTAGTCGATCAAGGGGTGACGCATTTAATCCGGGAACCGAAAAAAATGTTGAAATTTAATGTGGTGGTCGATAAAACCTTGAATGGGGTGATTCATTTAACCACCCAGTTAGGCTATAAACGTTTTGACAAGCTCGGTAGCATCTATGATGCCGATACGATGAGTTATTATTTTGAGCATTTGCTGGCATTTCTGGAAGATGAAATGCAGCACCATATTCATTAAAACAAGGGAAAGAGGATTTCATGGCGAAAGTTGAAGACTTAAATGGAAAAGTGGTCTGGATTACCGGCGCATCTTCAGGGATTGGCAAGGCGATTGCCCAGCAATGTGCTGAACTCGGAGCCCAGGTGGTACTGACTGCACGCCGGCATGCAGAACTGGAAAATGTTCGCCAAAGTCTCACCAATGCAGATCAGCATATTTCAGTCATTGCCGATATCACAGATGAAAGTCAGGTTCGTCATGCTTATGAACAGGTTTTGCAACAAAAAGGCCGGATCGACTGGCTGATTAATAATGCTGGGCTGAGTCAACGTGCTTTGATTCAGGACACCACCATGCAGACTGAACGTGCCATTATGGAAGTGGATTATTTCTCGCAGGTGTTTCTCACCAAAATGGTATTACCGACCTTTCTGGCACAAAAAACAGGTCGTATCGTGTTTATTTCCAGTGTGGCAGGTTTGCTCGGTACCCAGTATCGCGCATCCTATTCCGCAGCCAAAGCAGCGATTCATATGTGGGCCAACAGCTTGCGTGCTGAAGTGGCTGATCAGGGCGTGCAGGTCTCGGTGATTTTCCCTGGCTTTGTTCAAACCAATGTGTCGTTTAATGCTTTAAATGGGGAAGGCAAACCGCAAGCCAAGCAGGATGAAGCGATTGAAAATGGGTTGTCAGCAGAAGATTTTGCCCGTCAAAGCGTACAAGCCTTGCAGTGTGGCGAAGAATATATTGTGATTGGTGGCAAGAAAGAAAAACTTGGCGTGCTGGTTTCACGTATTTCCCCCAAGGTGCTGTACAAAATGATTCGCAAGACCAAGGTGAAATAAGAGATTTAAAGTTTTATCAAATTCAGGCAATTTTCTCTTGAGCGAATTGAACCTGATTACGGCCCATCTGTTTGGCCTGATACATGGCATGATCAGCCGCTAAAGTGGCTTCTTTAATCTGATTAGGATGATTGAAGAAGCTGACTCCGATACTGATAGTCAGGTAAATATGCTGCTGTTCATGATGTAATGGGGTTTCTTCAAGCTGCAACCGGATCCGTTCAGCAATTTTAAAGGCGGCATCTTTTTGAATGTCATGCAAGACGAGCAGAAACTCTTCACCACCAATACGTGACACTTGGTCTTTGTCCCGAATATTGGCTTTAAATATCTGACTGATATGTTGTAAAACCAGATCACCGACCTGATGTCCATAACGATCATTAACGGCTTTGAAATGATCTAGATCTGCCATCAAAACTGCATGCTGTAAGGCGGGATTGGGATCTATTTTTTGAATATAGGCTTCAAAGCCACGACGGTTTAATAATCCGGTCAGCGGGTCGTGATGGCGCTCCCGTTGCAACTTTCGCACCAGATCCAAAATTGCACAGCCAATGAATAAACCTAAAAAGATCAGATCAATCAGCAGCAGGAGCAGCTGCGTAAATGCCCATGCCGGTTCGTAATGGGCGACAAATCCCTAATCCTCAAGTAAAACAGAGAATAGCAAGGCACGACCCATAATGATGAACGCGGTCGCGAGGGTAAAAATTTTCAGGTAACTGTCGATACGTAAGCGTGTACTCGTCCGAATAAAGGCAATCGGGCGGTGCAAATAAATTGCCGCAGTAATGCTACCAATAATCAGCAAACGGGCAGTCTGGTCAGCAGTCACTTGGGTAAAGTAGTAAATGCCAAACGCACCCAAGGCAATCAGGTAAATATAGTTTGGCCATACATAGTCGATTTTTAAACGCTCATAAATGGCTTTGTTGTGAAAGGTACAGGACAAGAAGTAAAGAGCAGGAATGAAACTGGAGATTTCAACTAAAACTGCTGCAGATAAAACGGTATTGAGTAATATCGTTACGCCAATCAGAATCAGTGCATAAGCATAAGATCTTAAATAATTAGGTAAGCCTTTATAATAGGAAATACTCAGCGTGATGATCCCCAGGCTCGACATGATGCTGGGCACGAGTAGACTGTAAAAATTCAAATCCGGGATCAGCGTGTTAGATTATAATGTGAGCAGGTGGGTGAATAATATCATTTATTGCGATGAAAAATATAAATAAAATGGATAATCAAACTAATCGAAATGACCTGTTGAACCGCTCGATATTTTATAAAAACTCAAAAAAATAATATCAAAATGCCCCTTACTCCTGATGATCATTGAGCTGAAAAGGCATTTGTTTTAGTCCAAATCAATGGACGTATTTATAAAATGCTACCAATTTGGACTTGTAGTTTTATCCTGAAAATTTAAGGTGTAAACAGGATGAAAATATAAAGGATCTATCTGAATGAAAACCCCGGTGCCCGATTATCTCCAGCATGTATTAACGGTCTGTCATGATAATGATCAGGGCGCTTTGGCTGACTATATCCCTGAACTGGCAGCGGTAGATCCAAACAAGTTCGCTTTGGCGCTGACTACGGTGGATGGCACGATTTATTCCACGGGAGATGATGAAACCGAATTTACCATGCAGTCGATGTCCAAGCCTTTTGCCTATGCCTTGGCATTGCAGCATTTGGGAATTCCAGCAGTACTGGAAAAGGTCGGCGTTGAACCTTCAGGAGAGGCTTTTAATCAGATTTCACTGGATAAAGAAACCCATCTTCCGAAAAATCCAATGATTAACTCGGGTGCGATCACCACGCATTCTTTGATTCCGGTACAAAAAGGCATTTCACGTGCGGAATGCTTGCGCCGTTTTTTAAGTGAGCTGGCAGGCCGTCAACTGGAATTCGACAAGCAGGTATATAAGTCGGAAGTCAAAACTGCATTCCGGAACCTGTCGATTGGTTACATGCTGCGTACTGTAGGTGTGCTGGATTCGGATCCTGTGGAAATCGTAAATGGATATATTAAGCAGTGTGCGATTAAAGTGACAGTTAAAGATCTGGCAAATATCTGTAGCGTGCTCGCCAATGGCGGTGTTCAGGCCAAAACTGGCAAACAGCTGCTAGAGCGTGATGTAGTGCGCCAAGTGCTCAGCGTGATGATGACCTGTGGCATGTATGATGCGGCGGGTGACTGGCTGACGACGGTGGGCATTCCTGCCAAAAGTGGTGTGTCGGGCGGAATTATCGGGGTATTGCCTGGACAAGTGGGAATTGTGGTTTTTTCTCCTAAGATTGATGAGCATGGGCATAGTGTACGTGGCGTAGATATTTTTGAGCGTTTGTCACGTGACATGGGCTTGCATCTGATGGAAGGGACGCCATCGGCACAGACCATTTTGCAAAGTCGTTATACTGTAGGTAAGAACAATGACATTGTCGTGTATGAGCTGCGCGGTGTATTGCAATTTACAGAATCCGAAATGTTGCTGCGAATTTTGCAGGATGAGCCAGACGCTCAAACACGTATAGTCATAGACCTGACCAATTTGACTTTGATTCATGATGTGGGTGCACGCATGTTATTTGAAGGTGTCAAACGTTTACAAGCGAATGGGCACAAAGTGGTGGTCATTGACTCAGAAGGCGTATTGGGTGAGGAACAGGTGAAAGGCAATAAGCGGGTAGTGGTGACAGAAGAGTTAGAGCGCTATTTGGAGAAGTTTAGTTAGACCATGTTCATGGGGATGAGCAATACCTTTCATTACTGGTGTTTTTAAACTTGCTCAGTAGAGGAAATGAAATTTGAAAAAAGCCCCGAACAGTGTCGGGGCTTTTTTTTAAATCTTGCAAAGCTTATTTAATATGCTCGGCAATGTCCGTAAAGATCACGCCTAAGCCATGTGCACCAGCATCCGGATAGCCTAAGCTACGATCACCGACCGTACCGGCACGGCCCATACGCGCTACGATCTCTTTGGTAGATTCTGCACCTTTTACCGCAGCCTCTGCACCCAAGACAAAGTTTTCTTTAAACGTCTTGTCGGTATTGGTTGACCAAGAGTCTGCGCAAGGAACCAAAGCATCAATCAGGGTTTTGTCACCGACCACAGCACCACGACCAAATGAACGCTCACCTGTCACTTGAATACCTTTCACTGCTGCTTGCAGCATCTCGGCAAAATCTGCCACGCTTAGGGTTTGTTTGCCCTGAATGGCTTTGCTGGCTGAACGGAAAGCAGAACCCCAAATTGGACCTGACGCACCGCCACAGTGTTCCATAATAATCATGGAACTGTTCAGCAAGAATTCATCCATATACTGTGCTTGAATCAGGCTTTGCCATTCACGTTTCAGCTGTTTAAAACCTTTTGCGACGCTCATGCCAAAATCGCCGTCGCCTGCATGCGCATCTAGTTCGCAGAATGGCACTTCATTTTTGATGATGCAGGCTGCCATCACATCGACCACATAACGCATATTTTCTATCGTGAATTGCTCATTCTGAATTTCAGCATGTTCAGCTTGGGTTTCAACTTCGGTATTGGCGGTTTCTCTTGCTGCTGCATCTTGTGCTGCAAATTCAAATGGTAGTGCAGGTGAGCCATCAAGCTTTAAGGCAGGGGTATTGGCTTCCGCATCCAGATAGGTTTTCAGTTCATCATCCACAGCAAGTAATGAGACCGATGCACCATTCATGTCGATACTGGTCATGTAGTTGCCAACAAATGTACGGTAAATCTTGATGCCTTTACGTGCCAGATGTTCGCATACATCATTGTTAAACACATACAGTTCTTGCATTGGTGTTGAACCAAAGCCATTCACCAACAACGCAACTTCTTGCATGTCAGGACGGTCAAGAAATAAGTCATCGACCATACGTTGTGCCATTTCTTTCGATGGCAAGATTTTTTCACGACGGATGCCGGGTTCACCGTGGATACCGACGCCATATTCCATTTCATTATCGGTTAGGGTAAAGGTTGGTGTACCTTTCGCAGGAACGGTACATGAGCTATAAGCAAAACCTAAGCTAATCACGTTATCTGCCGCTTTTTGTGCGACGGCTTTGACTTCCGCCAGCTCTAAACCTTTTGATGCTGCTGCACCTGCAATCTTATGTACGAAGATGGTATCAGCAACGCCACGACGACCCACGGTATAGAGGCTATCTTTTACCGCGATATCATCTGCTACTTTTACATAATCGACTTTAATGCCATCTTCCTGAGCAAGTGCTGCACCATTCTGGAAATTCATCATATCGCCAGAATAGTTTTTGATGATCATCAAAACGCCTTTGTCTGTTGCCACATGTTGCAGGGCTTTGTAGACCTGAATTTGAGAAGGTGATGCAAACACGTCACCACATACAGCCGCGTCTAACATGCCTGTACCGACAAAGCCCGCATGTGCAGGTTCGTGACCACTACCACCGCCACTAATCAGTGCCACATTATTGTGTTTTTGTTTACGTGAAATGATTTTATGCTATTCGGTAAATGTCAGTTCAGGGCGAGCAAGGACAAAGCCTTTGCACATTTCGACAACCAGATTTTCAGGGTTGTTGATGAGTTTTTTCATGGAGGAGGGCCTTCACGTATTCTGGGAGATGTCTAAAGTCTTATTATTATAGAAATGTTTGGAATTTGCTGACTTAAAAATGTAAAAACAGATGATTTTAGGGGGGAGCGGTTAGAAAAGGGGCAGTTTCAGATTTTTTATTGGTTGTTAAATTTTACCTCTCCCTTGCGCAGCAGTGCTGCTCATCTCCTAAAAGGAGAGGGAATGTCTATTCATAAATTTATGTCGGCATTTAAATAGTAATGAATGCTCCCTCTCCCATTGGGAGAGGGTCGGGGTGAGGGATTTTGTAAAGTAAATATGAGGTTTGCAATTCTATCGACAAAAACCAATTTTGAATTACATCGTGGATTTTTACTGTCCTGCTGCCAAGTTGGTGATTGAGTGTGATGGTAGTCAGCATTTCACAGATGTGGGTTTAGAAGCAGATCGAATTCGAGATGATGCTTTGGCTCAGCTTGGGTTAACGGTTTTGAGATTTGATAACGGGCAAGTGATGGGGCGGTTGGATGATGTGGTGGAGATGATTTATCAGAATTGCTTGAAGAAATCCCCCTCTTGCGAAGCAATGCTTCTCACCTTTTCAAAGGGGGACTTCAAATGAATTTAATAGCGGTTGTGTATTCGCGTTGTTCCTCCCTTTTTAAAGGGAGGTTAGGAGGGATTACATTTGACCTTCATACATTTTTTTAGCTTCAATTACTTTGTCTAATTTTCTATGAATCAATGATACTGTTGATAAAATATCTAAGGCATCTTGTTCATCTACATTCCATGTGATTTTTGGAGCATGGGCCGTAGTATTTCTAAATGTTCCAAATATGCCTTTAAGCAAATGCATGAAACCATTCTGCTCACTATGATGACTTGGGGTGGTTAAGCTATTTAAGGCTAAATAAGGGACTTTATTTTTATACGAAAAAGCCTGATCTACTAATTCAGCACCATCAGAAGTTAGATTCGTTTTAAGTCTGATTTTCTCAGCAATACTTTTAGTAGCTTCAAATACTGCATGAAAATAGTTATCTACAAGTAATTCTGCTTTACAGAAGGTTAATACATCAGGATGTATTTTTCTATCTAATAAATTTTTTCTTAAATTTTGTGCCCGTGCTTCAGCTTCATCAAAGGTCTGAACTTTGTCTGCTTGCTTGAGTTCGCCACTTTTAGATAGTGCCAAACCTTCAAATGACAAAACATAATTTAATTCATTTCGTATATTTTCAAACCATTCTTTTCTATGGATATGTCGTGAAGGACGCATAACATATTTAATAAAATTTAAGACATTATTGGAACAGCGATCTTCGGTTTGTTTTGAGTATAGAGCATCATATAAACGCTTCCATTTTGTTGAATTTAATTGAAGATCTTTGATATTACATTCAGCTAGATACTTGGTAATTTCTGTTCCTGAAAGCCCATTATTAGTTTCACCTAAAATTTACAGATACTTTCTAGGCTTCCTAGATCTAAACTTTTTATTATTGCCATTTCTCAATCTTAAATTTTTCATGGGTTTAAGCATTTTAAATATTAGTTTTATTTATAGCAATTTAATCCCTCCCAACCTCCCTTTTAAAAAAGGGAGGAGTTGTCACGTAATTTATTTGATACGCGAAATCCCCCTCTTTCAAAAAGAGGGGGTTAGGGGAGATTAAAAATCTAAAAACAAAAAAATCCCCTCATTCGAGGGGATTTTTGCTTCTCTAAATTAGAGGGTTCTTAAACCACAGAATCATCCAAATTTGGCGCTAACCAACGTTTCGCTTCATCTAACGTCCAACCTTTACGCTTCGCATAATCTTCTAACTGATCGCCAGAGATTTTACCCACGTTAAAGTATTCAGTTTCAGGGTTCGCATAATAGAAACCGCTGACTGATGAAGGTGGCCACATTGCAAAACTTGTCGTTAAGTACGTACCAATCTTGTCGGTTGTACCTAACCAGTCAAACAATGGCGCTTTTTCAGAATGTTCAGGACAAGCAGGGTAGCCCGGTGCAGGACGAATGCCGACATATTTCTCTTTGATCAAATCATCATTTGATAAAGCTTCGTCTGCTTGATAACCCCAGAACTCTTTACGAATACGTTGATGTAAATGCTCTGCAAAAGCTTCGGCAAAACGGTCACCCAAGGCTTGAACCATAATTGCATTATAGTCATCACCTTTGGCTTTGTATTCTTGCGAAAGTTCTTCCGCACCGAAGATCGACACCGTAAAGCCGCCCAAGTAATCCTGAGCCACATCTTTTGGTGCAACAAAGTCAGCCAGAGAGTAGTTCGCTTTACCTGTCACTTTGTCAGACTGCTGACGTAAGTGTTCGAAACTGTGAGTTACATTGCCTGTTTCATCCACAACAGCAACTGTATCTGCTGCTACACGGTTTGCAGGATAAATACTAAACGTCGCACGCGCATCGAAACGTTTATTCTCGATGATGTCTTTCAGCATGGCTTGAGCTTGTTCATACAAGTCACGCGCCGCTTCACCCACCACTTCATCTTCAAGGATTTTCGGGAATTTACCCGCCAGGCTCCATGAAATAAAGAACGGTGTCCAGTCAAAATATTCCACCAAAGCTTCAAGCGGATAATTTGTGAAAGTTTCAGATCCAATGAAGTTTGGTTTAACCGGTGCATTTTTGTCGAAGTCGATCTTGAAGCCGTTGTCAACAGATTCTTGATAAGACAATTTCGCTGCTTTCGGTTGCTTGTTCGCAAGACGGGTACGAATTTTTTCATAATCCGCTGCATAGTCAGCCAAAAGTTTTGGTTTCATTTCAGGAGAGAGCAACTGCGTTGCTACACCCACGGCACGCGAAGCATCTGCGGTATAGAGCACGCCATCATTATGGTATTGCGGTGAGATTTTCACTGCGGTATGCGCTTTAGAAGTCGTCGCACCACCAATCATCAGTGGAATGTTAAAGCCTTTACGTTGCATTTCTTTGGCAACAAACACCATTTCATCCAGAGACGGCGTAATCAGACCAGACAAACCGATGATATCGACTTTTTCATCAATCGCAGTTTGTAGAATCTTCTCGCATGGCACCATCACGCCCAGATCCACGATGTCATAACCGTTACAGCCTAATACTACGCCAACGATGTTTTTACCGATGTCGTGTACGTCACCTTTCACCGTAGCCAGCAAGATTTTACCTTTAGCTTCAGCTTGAGTTTTCTCGGCTTCAATGAACGGGTTCAACCACGCCACAGCCTGTTTCATCACACGTGCAGATTTCACCACTTGTGGCAAGAACATTTTACCGGCACCGAACAGATCGCCGACCACATTCATACCTGCCATCAATGGGCCTTCGATCACATCGAGTGGGCGTGTAGAGTTTAAACGAGCTTCTTCAGTATCCTGGTCGATATAAGTCGTGATGCCTTTTACCAACGCATATTCAAGACGTTTTTCAACAGACTCATTACGCCATTCCAGATTTTCTTCGGCTTTTTGCGTACCACTTTGACCACGGTATTTTTCAGCAACCGCAAGTAGTTTTTCGGTCGCTTCCTGACCGCTTTCACCCTGGTTCTGGTTTAAAACAACATCTTCAACCGCTTCTTTCAATTCTTTATCGATGTCATCGTAAATCGCCATCTGACCGGCATTTACAATACCCATAGTCATGCCTTGCTGAATGGCATGGTACAGGAACACTGAGTGAATCGCTTCACGTACCGGTTCGTTACCACGGAACGAGAACGATACGTTGGATACACCACCAGAAATCATCGCATTTGGCAGGTTCTGTTTAATCCAGCCAGTCGCTTCAATAAAGTCCACACCATAGTTGTTGTGTTCTTCAATACCGGTCGCAATCGCAAAGACGTTCGGGTCAAAGATAATATCTTCAGACGGGAAGCCCACTTCATTCACCAGCACATCATATGAGCGTTTGCAGATTTCTTTTTTGCGCGCAGCTGTATCGGCCTGACCATCTTCATCAAATGCCATCACGATGACCGCAGCACCATATTGACGGCAGAGGCGGGCACGTTCGACAAACTCGTCATGACCTTCTTTCAGGGAAATCGAGTTCACCACGGCTTTACCTTGTACACATTTCAGGCCCGCTTCGATAATCTCCCATTTAGAAGAATCCAGCATGATTGGTACGCGTGAAATATCTGGCTCAGAAGCAATCAGATTCAGGAAGTGCACCATCGCACCTTGCGAATCGAGCATGCCTTCATCCATGTTGATGTCAATGATTTGTGCACCGGCTTCAACCTGTTGACGAGCAACATCAAGCGCTTCGGCAAAGTTTTCTTCACGAATCAGACGCAGAAATTTTTTCGAACCGGTGACGTTGGTACGTTCACCGACGTTCACGAACAGTGAATCTTTGGTGATGTTAAATGGTTCTAAACCGCTTAAACGACACGCCGGTTCAATTTCAGGAATTTGACGTGGCGCAATGCCTGCAACAGCATTTGCAATCGCGCGGATATGATCCGGCGTAGTACCACAGCAACCACCGGTAATATTAATTAAACCGCTTTCTGCAAATTCTTTAATAAATGCGGCAGTTTCTTCCGGCGTTTCATCATATCCACCGAAGGCATTTGGCAACCCAGCGTTTGGATGCGCTGAAACAAAGGTATCGGCAACGTCAGACACGGTTTTCACGTGTGGACGCATTGCATCTGCACCCAGCGCACAGTTAAAGCCGATAGATAACGGCTCTGCATGACGCATTGAGTTCCAGAAGGCTTCAGCGGTTTGACCGGTTAAAGTACGACCTGATGCATCAGTAATCGTACCTGAAATCATGATTGGCAGTTCATAGCCTAATTCTTTAAAGACTTCTTTTACTGCAAAGATGGCAGCTTTGGCATTTAAAGTATCGAACACAGTTTCGATCAGGATGATGTCTGCACCACCTTCGATCAAGGCCTTGGTCGATTCAATATAGTCAACTTTGAGTGCATCAAAAGTGATGTTACGGAACGCCGGATCATTCACGTTTGGAGAAATAGAAGTGGTGCGCGATGTCGGACCAATCACACCGGCTACAAAGCGTGGTTTTTCAGGCGTTGAATATTTGGCACAGGCTTCTTTGGCCAGACGCGCTGCTTCACGGTTAATCTCGGGAACCAGATCTTCCATGTGGTAATCCGACATTGAAACGCGGGTACCGTTAAAGGTGTTGGTTTCAATAATGTCGGCGCCAGCTTCCAAGTAAGCTTCATGAATGCCTTGAATGATTTGTGGCTGAGTCAGCACCAGCAAATCATTATTACCTTTGAGATCATAGGCCCAGTCAGCAAAACGCTCACCACGATAATCGGCTTCTTCCAGTTTATGGCGCTGGATCATGGTACCCATCGCACCATCGATAATTAAAATTCTTTTGGCAAGAAGTTCTTTTAAAGTGGTAAGTGTAGACATTCAAACTTTCTCAGCAGAAATCAAAAAAAACGACGCTAATCTTAGCAGATTAGTTGGCTGATTTCTGCTGAGATTGCTCAGAATGATGGATAAGCATGATATGAAAATTTGATAAGTCATCTAGAAAAACAACAAGTTTTAACATCCGGATCAGAAAATATTGCAATCTCGAATCTGATTCGATGTCTTTGAGACAGTAAACAAAATCAAAAAATTAAGCTGATGCTTTCATTCATGAAATTGTCATATTGATGGCTTATGCTGTGCAAATGAAACTTTTGCTCAGCTTGATGACAGGCAGGGCTTGAATCGTTTTGGTCGAAAAATATGTTGAATTTTTAAGCTTGAAGAAGATGGAATCTTGTCTTAAGTAAATGATTTATAAAATCAAAATCTAGTGTTTTAGTCGGAATTAAACAGGACGAATAGCAGCAAGAAAATCCAAATAATTGCTTCATATGACAGCAGTTTGTCATATAATTGTCACAATTTAACTGAACAATATGGGGATTCTTGAATCCTCTATTCCTGCTTGCATGAATCCTAATCAAACTCCCGTAGATTCAGCACACGGGTCGGCTTCCCAAAAGTCGACCAATGTTCATGTGCCAACACCGAAATTTTTTATGCCGGTGTTCCTGACTCTTATTATCACTACGCTGATTTATATCGGCTTCCAGTTGTCTGCAGATTTAGCGCATGTACCGGCCTTGGGCTTGTATTCAGTTATTTTGTTAGCGACGGCACTTTTTATTGCGTTGAGCTTTGAGTTCGTCAATGGCTTCCACGATACCGCCAATGCAGTTGCCACGGTCATTTATACCAACGCACTTTCTGCTCCCGTCGCAGTGATGTGGGCCGGCTTCTGTAACTTCCTTGGAGTTATGGTGGCCAGTGGTGCGGTCGCTTACGGCATTATTGCGTTATTGCCAGTCGAGCTGATCATGAATGTCGGCTCCGGAGCAGGCTTTGCCATGGTCTTTGCCATGCTGATCGCGGCAATTCTCTGGAATCTGGGAACCTGGTTCCTCGGTATTCCGGCATCCAGTTCACATACCCTAATCGGTTCGATTCTGGGTGTGGGCATCATGAACTATATTCTGAATGCCGGTACTGGCGCTTCAGGTATAGACATGGAGCAAGTCATGAAAGTCGGTAAGGCGCTGTTATTTTCGCCTTTAATCGGTTTTGCATTTGCTGCGATTGTGTTCCTGCTGGTGAAAAAAATCTTCAAGCGTCAACTGGAACTGTTCCAGCCACCTGAAGGGAACAAGCCACCCCCACCACTGATTCGTGCCATGCTGATCTTTACCTGTACTGGGGTGAGTTTTGCCCATGGTTCAAATGACGGTCAAAAAGGTATGGGCCTGATCATGCTGATTCTGATCGGCTGTGTACCGTTGGCGTACTCGCTGAACAAGAATCTGGATGCACAGCATATTCAGTCTTTTGGTCAGTTGTCGGCGCAAACAGCGGATGTGATCTATCCAAATCATCAGGATATTCCGGATGAACAAGCTCGTGATGTGATCACCAAGTACATTCAGACCAAGGAAATTACCCCTGAAGTCGTGCCTGCATTGGCAAGCTTGACGGATCATCTGGGTGAGAAAGTCGGTAGCTATACCAGCATTAAGGATGTTCCTGAAGCTCAAGTTTCTGAATTCCGTAATGACATGTACCTGAGCACCACAGCATTTAAACGTCTGGATAAAGCAGAAGCTTTACCGGCAATGAGTGCTGCACAGGAAAAAACAGTGGATGAATATCGTGACAACCTGGATTCATTCCTGCAATACATCCCGACCTGGGTAAAAGTGGCGACAGCCTTGGCACTGGGTCTGGGCACGATGGTCGGCTGGAAGCGTATTGTCGTGACGGTTGGTGAGCGTATTGGTAAACAGCATATGACTTATGGTCAGGGTATGTCTGCCGAACTTGTGGCAATGTCAACTATTGCAGCGGCAGATGGCTTTGGTATGCCGGTATCAACCACCCATGTATTGAACTCTGCAGTAGCAGGTACCATGGTGGCGAACAAGTCAGGTCTGAATTTCCAGATGGTGAAAACCATTCTGTCTGCCTGGATCTTTACCTTGCCAGCAACGATCTGCCTGTCAGGTGGTTTGTACTGGGTGCTGTTAAAAGTGTTCTAAGTTATTTAGACAAAAAAAGCTGCTCTAGAGCAGCTTTTTTTATGGGTGGAAGAAAAATTAAGGATGTAAAAGAGGAATCTAAATTACGATTAAGGCGACAGGGATGTCGCCGTTAGGCTGTGATATAGGGACATATCATCAGCTTAACAAAAGATTTTTGTTACTTTTGATCTTTCAAAAGTAAAGAAAAAAAGAAGCTATAAAATAGATCAACTTAAATCTGCCCAAAGCACATTCATAAGAATTTGAATGATTGAAAGCCTAAATTAACCTCTCCCTAACCCTCTCCTAGAAGGAGAGGGAACGCCCATTTTCAATTAAAGTTCTCTCTGCTTTAGGGATGAGCAGCACTGCTACGCAACGAGGGGAGAACTTTAAAAATAACTATTACCTTTCTTATGGAAAAATTGGATGAAGATAATAAAAAAATTACTTCTTCAACTTACTCAATAATCCTTTTGGCAACTTCTCTGTCGCAAAACCATATAAGGCAGCAAAAGGCAGTGCAGTACGCGCCAGATAGGCGACTCGCCACAAACCGCCATGATTCGCACCATGCATCATCAATTCAAGCGGATGGTTTAGCTTCACTTCAGGATTGGCCACCGATTCTGGGTTGCGCAGATCATGAATCCATAGTGCCGCCATAATCGCATTGGTGGTTTCAGGCGCGAAAGCTTCAACATCAAACAGGCTGGCGCCATTGAACGCGGCTTTAAGCAGCGGATTCTTGGTCACAGAATAGGTGGTCGTCGAAGGGGCAATATTGATACTGACACGCTGACCTTGAGCACGCGCCAAGGTAGCACGCCATTGCTGGATACGTTTTGCCAGTGCATAGTTCGGGCCTTGTTCTACTACCAGACAGTCACAGATACCATAAACCTGATCACCAGACTGAATCAGTTCATGCGCATTTTTCTGGAAAAAGTGTTTGCGGCTTAAGGTTGAAACACCTTTAGAAAGGATCGACTGTGCCTTGGAGCGTTCAGTATATTTCACTTTAGAGGCTTCGATTACTTCACTCGGCACCGCATAAACATCGGTCGGCGTACACATGTACATCAGACTGGTATTGGCTTTTTGCTGACTAACATAGTGCATGATGGCATCCATCGCCATGGAAACGCGGACATGCTTTTCACCATCCAGATAGGCAATTGCAGCCAGATCCAGATCCTGTTCGAACTGTAATAACCATTTGGCAATTTCAGGAATCTGGGTCAGTAAATTCGCGCCCAATTTTTCTTTTAAAATATCAAGTGAAGTGTCAGCAGGCAGGTCTTCAGTACAAGGTGCATACAGCGTGGCATTGCCTTGGCGAATGGTGTCGACAATCTTGCCCCATACCCGGGTATTCGGCAGATCAATCGCTACAATGTTGGCTTTCCATTTCGCCAACCAGGTCAAAGGGCCGGCTTCCGATGCTGCACCAAACAGCACCGTGGTTCGATCGGAAAGATCAAACCATTCAGGATGCACGACACATTCACGTAGGGCATTGGCATGACTGGTTTCCACGATGCCTTGGCTTTCCCAGCGCTCAATCTGCTCCAATAAGGCGTCACCTTGCAGCTTTTGACCGTGGTAAGGCACATACCATTCTGGTACAGCTTTATTGCTACCTGTGAGTTTGAATGTATGTAGTTGTTCAGCGGGCAGAGTTAAAGCATCTTGCAATACATACTTTTGACCATCGCGGTAAAATTCAAAAGTCTGATGTGCTTTTGCCAATCCATCTTCGGCAATTTTCAAGCTGGATTCAGGGGAACTTAATCCTTGCTCGACCAGCTGCTTAAAATGCACAGTATATTGTTTGCGCCAGTTTTTTTCTGATTGTGCCTGTTGAGAACTGTGTGGATTTACATTGGCTAGCGCTGCCGCAATGATTGCGCGCCCTGCTTTAGAGCTACTTGGTTTTTGTTGCTGAGACTGAAGAGGAAATTGAAGACCGTCTGGTGTAGTGGACATGCAAAATATCTCGAGAATGACAGTAATTAATATACAGATGTATACATTATCGCTGCAAAATTCAGTCCAAGATTGGCATTAAGTGACATCATGACTTTCTAATATATTACTAGATGTTTCAAAAAAATAAGAGAGCAGCAGCTCTCTTATCAATTTTTAGCAGAAATATGAGGTTCAATTCATATATAGCCTCATTCTCTTATCATTAAATAACCCTAATTAAAATGGAACTTGCATCAGTTTATTCAGAAAATGCGGAATCAGGCGTGGCTCCAGAATAATCGTCATGACCACCCCGTAAGCCGCTCCCCATAAATGCGCGCTGTGATTAATGTTGCTATTGCCTTTTTTGCCTGACCAGATGCTATAAGCTACATACAGCACAGCAAAAATAATGGCAGGAACCGGAATGAAGAACACAAAGATCAACTTCCAAGGTTCAAACAGAATATAGGCAAACAGTACAGCCGAGACTGCACCGGAAGCACCTAAACTGGCCCAGCGCGCATCATTTTTATGCTTTAGGTAACTTGGCAGAATGGCTGCGATCAGACCACCAAGGTAAAACAGGATAAAACCCAGGTCATAGAGATATTGACGATAAAAGCTTTCAATCACGCTGCCAAAAAAGAACAGGGTAATCATGTTGAACAACAGATGTGCACCATCCGCATGGATAAAGCCATGCGTAATAAAGCGGTCGTATTGTCCACGTTGCAGTGCCGGCGGCCAGAAAATCAGGCGATTCATCACCGTCTCTTTGGAGAAAGCAATAAATGACACAATACAGGTGATCAGAATAATGGTCACGGTATGATTAAAAGGTAAATCAAGCATATAAATGATTCTAATGGTGCCTATTTGCCAATTATCATGCCATTAAAATTGAGCTAAAGTTGTACTTTTATAATAAATCCGACAATTTTAGTTGATTTTTAAAAATTACCCCGCATCTTCAGTTAAAATGGCCGCTTGAGCTTGAGGAAATTATTGTTATGTCGACTGAGAACAGCAGCACTCCAGTTGTTGGTGAAATTCCCAACTTATTGATTACACCAACAGCACAAGAGTATTTAAAGGATCTACTGGATAAACAGAACACCCCGGGTATTGGTGTGCGTGTTTTTGTAGAGCATCCAGGTACTCCTCGCGCTGAATGTTGCATGGCCTATAGTGCACCTGATGAAGTTGTACCGACAGATTATAAGCAGGAATATCCTGATTTCCCTGCTTTTATCGACTCGCCATCTATTCCGTATTTACTCGATGCCGTGATTGACTACAACAAAGACCGTTTTGGTGGTCAGTTGACCTTCCGTGCGCCGAACTCTAAAGTGCCACGCGTGGGGCCAGATGCATCGGTAGAAGAGCGTATTACCTATGTCTTGCAGTCTGAAATTAACCCGGGTCTGGCAGGCCATGGCGGTAACTGTGCACTGGTTGAAGTCAAAGAAGACCCTGAAAAAGGTTTAACCGCTGTACTTAAATTTGGTGGTGGTTGCCAGGGCTGTTCAGCGATTGATATCACCTTGAAACAAGGCGTAGAAACAACGCTAAAACAGCATATTCCTGAATTGATGAATGTCGTTGATGAAACGGATCATAGTCAGTCTGAAGGTGCGTATATGAAATAAGCTGTTCTATATAACAGTTCATTTATAGCATATAAAAAAACCTCGAACTTTCGAGGTTTTTTTATATCTGGCTTAAAATTTAGTAAATATTAATGATAATAATTATCAATAGCAATTGAATTTGAGTAGAAAGCTGTTACACTTCGCAACCGAATAAACATGATTTCTTCATAAATATTGGGGCGCGCAAGGTATGAATAAGCCATTCTTAAAAACCACTTTGGCATTTGCTGTAACTTCACTCATGACGGGTAATGCATTTGCAGTCGAAGCTGTTGTTCCACAGGCGGAAGCGACTAAACTGCAAACGATTGTGGTGACCGCAACAGGTTATGAGCAAGATTTGGCTAAAGCACCTGCTTCCATTACTGTGATTGATCGTGGAGAATTGGATAAACGTGAATATAACGACATTACTGATGTGCTGCGTAATACGCCTGGGGTCGTGGTTTCGGGTTCGGGTTCTGCACAGACCATCAGTATTCGAGGCATGAGTTCAAACTACACCTTGTTTCTGGTCGATGGTAAGCGTCAATATGGCAAGGATGTGAACCCGAATGGGGATGATGGCGGTTTTGAGAAAAATATTCTGCCACCTATTTCAGCAATTGAACGTATTGAAGTGATCCGTGGTCCAGCTTCTACACTTTATGGTACAGATGCCATGGGCGGTGTAGTGAATATTATTACCAAAAAAGTGTCGGATGAATGGTCTGGCAATATTGAATTGGGAACCACGATTCAGGACAGTAGCCGTTCAGGTGATATTAAAAATGCTTCTGCATATCTTGCTGGTCCTTTAATTGCAGATAAGCTTGGTTTGCAACTGGCAGTCAATAAGCAGGAACGTAATGAAGACCGTTATGTTGGCGGTTTTCGTGGCACGGAACGTGAAAGCTTAAATTCACGCCTGACTTATGCCATTAATGATGATCATGATGTACAAGTTGAAGCTAATTTCGTGCAGCAGGAATCAACTACGTCTGTAGGGGAAACGGTAGCACCTGCTCAAGGTGCTGCAGATTCATTCTCGCGTAATTATCGTAATGTTTATTCCTTAACCCATAATGGCCGTTATAGCGATAACTTAGACAGTTCATCTTATATTCAATATGAAAATTCAAAAAATCCAGATCGTGGCAATACGGAACTCGGCACCAAAGGGATTACCCTGGATACTTGGACAGCGAACAGTCAATGGAACTTAGCCTTAGGTGATCATACGCTGTCATTCGGGGGATATCTTAAAGATGAAAAACTGGTCGATAAAGCGACTAACCGGAATCCTAATGCACCTGAATTTAGTGAATTAACACGTTGGTCTGCTGCCGCTTTCCTTGAAGACACCTGGAGTATTACGGATCGTTTCGACTTAACCGCCGGCTTACGTTATGATCATGATGAAAACTATAGTGGCCATTTATCGCCACGACTGTATGGGGTGTACGCGGTAAATGATAACTTTGTAGTAAAAGGTGGTGTGGCTACAGGTTATAAACAGCCTGATATTCGTGCAGCCACAGAAGGTTTCTATAGCGTCACGGGTGGCGGTGGTTCACCCTTAGCAACAGGCCGTGGCATCATCCGTGCTAATTCAGATTTAGAACCTGAATCAAGTGTATCTACTGAATTAGGTTTCAACTGGAAAAATGATTATATCAATACATCGCTGACTGGCTTTATCACTAAATATGAAGATCGTATTACGGAAGTTCGTGCCTGTGAAACCGATACTGATGGCACCACAACAAACCGTAATAACTGGCAGAATTGGAAATGCTTCGAAGGAGATATTCCATTCTACTTTATTAGTGAACGGATCAACGTGGATGAAGCAGAAATTCGTGGTGTAGAAGCAACGGTAGAAGCCAGTCTGAATGATTACACGATATTGACTGCAAACTATACTTATACCGATTCAGAGTTTAAATCGGGTGCTTTTAAAGGCCAGCCACTGAACCAGATGCCGGAACATATGTTTAATATTGGTGTGGATTATGAGCTAAATGATGCACTCAATGTATGGAGCCGCTTGCACCATCGTTCTGAAACCTCTGCTTACTTGAGCCGTACCTCTATGGCTCAGCCAAATCCAGGCTACCAATTTGTAGATGTCGGCTTTAACTATAAATTCAGTCCGAATTTGACCGGTAAATTCGGCGTCTATAACCTACTGGATGAAAAAGCTGAAGATATTGATGGTGATCAACTATTGGATGGTCGTCGTTACGGTATCAGTCTGAATGCAAAATTCTAAGCAAATGACAATATAAAAAAGCCGCTATAAAGCGGCTTTTTATTTAAATCTTAAGAATTTTCAAAGTATCTTCATGATAATAAAATTGTTCCAGATATTTGCGCGTGCGTTCACGTAAGTGACCTTGGGAAACCATCTGCTGGATTACCGGACTGAGCAGTTGCTGCAATTCATTCTGAATTAGCGCTTCATCAATATTCAGATCACGTAATAACTGATCAAAAGTATGTTCCTGATTGCGGACATACCAGGTATGAATTCCGTCATGCACTTGCTGCTGCAGATAGTCCGTCTGGCGTATGTGATCCCAGATGTCATGACCTAAGCCGACCGTCTGATTCAGGTCCTGCAGCTCAATATAATTCTTCAAGACCGATACTGGCATGTCTTTGATTTTATGCCAGAGATTGGCCTGAAAATGATAGAGTTTTTCATCGTCAAAATGCTGGTTCAGCACATGCTCACTCATCTGGCTGAGCTTTAGAATGTTCTTTTGCAGATAACGTGCAATGGTGCTATCGAGGTTGGTATCGGTAACATTTTCCAGTACAGATTTGCCCATTTTCATAAAGCGGGAAACCCCGGGCACGCTTTTGGCAATCATGGAGTTATCCAGATAATCCTGAATGGAATGCTGGATCAATTGCGTAATCATGGCTGAAAATGCCGGATTATTCACGACGGTTTTGATCAGACGCTGACGATGGCCACTTTTACTGGCCACATACTGGGCGATTTTGTCTACGGTCAGTACTGGAATCAGATCGGCAATCGTGGTGGAATCATTGGCCGGATGCACCAGGGCAAAACGGATATGCTCGGCAATCTGTTCAATCAGAAAGCTGCTGGCGGCAGTACCCAGAATCTGTTTTTGTAAAAGCTGGTTGATCAGTTCACAACTCCACAGCTCTTTCAGCGTCTGTTTACGTAGCCACAAATAAAATGCATGAAACTCGCTTTGAATCGTTTCAGATTGAGAAAATGCCTGATCGAGAAAATCAAGTTGAGCATCGATCAACTGCTCAATCATCGGGTGTTTCTGCATAGCATCTCTGAAACTTAATTTAAAGGAATGAGTTTATCAGCAAGCGGGTTTTTTAGGGTCTGTGTCTTGGCCAGAAAAGGCAAATAATGTTGTGCGACCTGTTTTTCTGCTTCCAGAATCGGCATATGCCCGACGTTATTTAGAATCACAGGTTTTTCGGCACGTTTCAGCAGGGCATGCAGTTCTTTGACCACTTCGACATTAATGATTCGATCCTGTCTGCCCCATAAAATCAAGGTGGGTGCTTCTACCGTTCGGGTCAGGCGGGCAAAGGTTTCCGGTGTATAAATCCGGTTTAGCATCACCACTTGGTCAATTGATTTACTGGTTTGTTCAGCGCGTGAAATCAACAGTTTTTCCTGTGCATGCCGTAACTGATAAGGAATCACTGGCGGATTCTGCATCAGCTGTTTGGAAACATCTTGAAGATCACCAGGTTTGCTGACGATCAGGTCTTTCAAGGCCTGTGGGTCTTTGGTATAGGGCGTATTGCCCATTTTATACAGGCCCGCACTATTGATCAGAAACAGGCTTTGCGTATCAAAAGGGTATTGCGAGGCATAAACCGTGGCAATCGAGCCGCCTAAGGAATGTCCGGCAATATGTAAATTCTCGTCCACATTTAAGGTTTCAATAAATAGACGTAGCTGGGAAGTCACATTGGGTACAGAAACATCAAAATTGTCCGGAACTTTGGTGTCGCCGTTGCTCGGCAAATCTGGAATAATGACATGATAATAGGGCGTCAAAAACTGGGCGACCCGGTTCCAGTTGTCGCGCGTGCCGGCCAGACCATGAATCAGTAGAATGGATGGTTTGTTCTTGGCACCGCCTTCGCTATAACTCCAGGTGACCTCGCCAATTTTGAGGGTCTTGGATTTGAGACCGGCAAGGCTGCGTTCTTGTAACAGATGCTGCTGCAAGACTTTGGCAGATGTTTCATTTTTCTGGCTAAACAGTATTTGAGCATGTGTCAGTCCCGGTAATGCTATGCTTAAGGCAACCACGGCTGAACAAATCATTTTCGAGCGCAATTTTATTATTTTCTTCATTGACCATTCCCCAAAACAAACCCAGTGAGCAAATTGCTCAATCAAAATACTTCCATGTTATAAATTTGCAATTTTCATTCAAATAAAAACATTATTCTTCATTCTATTTTAAATCAATCTTTGCGCTTGTCACCCATTAGTTTTTTGCTAGATTGCATTAAATGACTGGAAAATGTGATGTATTACGCATAAATTCCCTGCAGAAATGAAATTAGATAAATGCTAAAAATTTAATCAGCTAAGATTTTTTGCAAGTGACATTCAAAAAAACTGGCAGTAAGATATTGCAACTAAAACCATCGGTGATAGAAAAGAATGCTCACAGCTCAAGAAGCTTTAGAACGTCTTAGACAGGGTAACCAACGTTTTGTCAGTGGCGATACCACGCATCCAAAACAACTTAGCCACCAACAGCGCGCAGAAATGGCAGAGGATCAGAATCCGTTTGCGATTGTTTTGGGATGTTCAGATTCGCGCGTTCCAGCCGAAATGGTTTTTGATCAGGGTCTCGGCGATCTTTTTGTGATTCGTGTTGCAGGTAATATTGTTGCACCCTCACAGGTCGGCAGTGTTGAGTTTGCCGCGGCACGTTATGATTGCGCGATTGTGGTGGTGTTAGGTCACAGTCATTGTGGTGCGATTAAAGCCACCATTGATACCTTAATGTGCCCTGATTGCCCGCCATCGGCAAACCTGATGTCGATTGTAAACCGCGTGCGTCCTTCTGTTGAAACCTTAATGCAAACTGAACTGAAAAATGACTTGGCAAAATTGTCCAAGCATGCAGTACGTTCCAACGTATTTGCTTCGGTAAATCAGTTACGTCACGGTTCAGCCGTTCTGGAAAACCTGATTGGACAAGGAAAATTAAAAGTCGTGGGTGCGGAATATTCACTGGAAACTGGTGAAGTGACATTCTTCGATTTTTAATCACGATTCATCTAATTACATTCTAAAATAAGTTAAAGGCGCTTTATAAAGCGCCTTTAATGTATGGATAAGCATTATTTAACAGAATCGTCTGTGCTTTGGCATTTGGATGAATCAGATCCTTTTGCATCAGGGTTTTATTACCGGCGACACCTTGCATAAAGAAAGGCAATAATTTCACCTTATATTGCTGACTGACCACTTTATAATTATTTTCAAACGCCTTGCTATAGGCCTGCCCGTAATTAGGCGGCATTTTTATGCCAAATACAATGACCTTGGCCTTGGCTTTCTGGCTCTGCTGAATTAGGCTGGCTAAATTTTTTTGAATCATTTGCGGTGGTTGTCCACGCAAGCCATCATTGCCACCTAACTCAATCACCACAAGGTCTGGACGATGCGTCTGCAGCAATTTTGGTAGTCTGGCCAGTGCTCCGCTGGTGGTTTCGCCACTGACACTTGCATTGACCACTTTATGCTGTTTCGGATACTGTTGCTCTAAACGCTTTTGTAATAAATGTACCCAACCCTGCTGGGGCTGGATACCATAACCTGCACTTAAACTATCACCTAAAATCATAATCGTCTTTGCTGAAACCCCAAGAGGTAACAGGCACAGACTGAGCAAAAAAAAGTAAGGCAATAGCCGAGTTTTCTGATTAAGATCTTTCATATAGGACACGTATGATTCAAAGCAGCAACGATTCGACCATCATGCCACAGGCTATTATTTCTGCCCAGAAATTGACACAAAAGATACAACTTTCACAAAAACAGCTCACCATTTTTGAGGATCTTGATCTGGATATTCAGGCCGGAGAACAAGTGGCAATTACCGGTCGTTCCGGTTCCGGAAAATCCACATTACTGGGTATTCTGGCGACACTGGATCAGGCAAGTTCAGGTCAGCTTATGGTCTGTGGCGAATCAGTGTCTAACTTGAATGAAGAACAACGTGCACTGGTACGTTTAAGAAATATCGGGTTTGTCTTTCAGTCTTTTCAGCTCTTACCGCACCTGACTGCACTTGAAAATGTAATGCTGCCATTACGTTTGCAACCTGGTTTTAAATATGCAGAAGCTGAGCAAAAGGCGTTGGCATTACTACATAAAGTTGGTCTGGATCGACAGACGCAGCAAACCCCAAAAGTATTGTCCGGGGGAGAGCAGCAACGTGTAGCCATCGCTCGTGCACTGGTTAGTGAACCAAAAATCATTTTTGCCGATGAACCCACGGGTAACCTCGACGGCGAAACTGCCAAAGAAATTGAACAACTACTCTTTCAACTGAATCGGGAACTGGGGACGACTTTGGTGCTGGTCACGCATGACCGCAAACTGGCGCAGCAGTGCCAGCGGCATTTTGAATTGCTGAATGGCGAGCTGATTGAACATCCGAGTGGAGGATGAAATGAATCCGTTATTTCGTCCTTTACTGACGCAAAGCTTTAAAACGACCGGGATTTATCTGCTGATTATTGCCTTAACGCTGGCAATTAGCGCGACCACTGCACTTAAATTTAGTAATGAGCAGATCCAAAATGCAGTCGCCTTGCAGGCAGCAGAAATGCTGGCCGGTGATCTGGTGCTTTCAGATAATGAGCCTTTGCCGGAGCAGTGGCGTGATCAGGCCAAGCAGTTGGATTTAAAGCAGTCAGACGTCACTTTCTTTAGCAGTATGGCCTATACCGATGCACAGTTTGTCATGGTCAATGTCAAAGCCATTGATCAGGCTTTTCCTTTGCGTGGCGAACTTCGGGTGCAACCGGCAAAAAAATCGATTCAGTCTGGTGAAATCTGGCTCAGTCCACGAGCCATGGATCTGCTCAAAGTCAAATTGGGGGATCAGCTCAATATCGCCGATGCGGCGTTTAAAGTCACCGCCAAGATTGAACAGGACTCCAATCAGGAACTTGGATTTTCCGGATTTTCACCAACGGTGATTATCTCCCAGGCAGATGTGGCACGAACCAATGCGATTCAGGTGGGTAGCCGGATTGAATATCGTTTACTCATGGCTGGCCGTCCAGACGACACCCAACAATATGAAGCCCTGTTCAAGCAGCAGGTCAAGTCAGCAAACGGCTCGGCTGAAACCCAAGCGGAAGTGCAAGGACAGGAATTTGAGGAGCAAAGCAGTCTCAGGTTACGCAATGCCAGTGAAGGCAATACCCGCTTGATGAAGCCGATTGCTAATCTGGACACTTTCCTGCAACTGGCCAATATTTTGACCATTCTATTATGCGGGATTGCCATTGCCTTAACCGCGCAGCGTTATGTGCAGCAGAATCAGGATCATATTGCCTTGATGCGTTGTATCGGTGCGACCAAGCAGCAGATTCTGTCAGCTTATCTGGCTTTACTCGGGATGGTGCTGTTGATTGCGATGCTAATTGGTACCGTGGTCGGGATCAGTCTGGGTTATGGCCTGTTACAGTTGATGTTGCAGCTGATTCCAAATTTACAGATTGAATTTTCCGCTATCGCAATGTTGCTTGGACCATTGCCGGTCGCGATGCTGACCAGTGCCGTAGTGCTACTCGGTTTTGTCATGCCAAGCTTGTTGCAACTGCTAAATACACCGCCAATTCGGGTGATCCGCCAGCAGGAAAAATCAGTACAATCCATGCTGTGGATGCTGCTGACTGGAACGTTAAGCCTGATTATTTTTAGTGTGATCTTGACTGAAAATCTATTGCTGACCGCCTGGGTGATTGGCGCGATTATCGTGTTATGTGCGGTGCTGTATCTGACGGTATGGGGGGTGTTGAAACTGCTGCGCAATCTGAAGCTGAATCTGTCAGCCTATGTGCGCACACCATCTCAGACCGCCTTGCAGATTACGGCTTTAGCCTTGGGCTTAAGCCTGATTACAGTATTGGCTGTCTTGCGTACCGATCTGCTAGATCGTTGGCAGCAACAGTTGCCGGAAGGTACACCGAACCAGTTCGTTTACGGTTTACCGCCTTTTGAGATGCCAGCCCTGAAAGCCCAACTTGAGCAGAGTGGCTGGAAAAGCACACCACTGTATCCAAATGTCCGTGGGCGTCTGGTCGCCAAAAATGATCAGCCTTTTGCCGAGGAACTGGTGAAAAGTAGCAATACTTTAAGACGTGAACTGAATCTGACCCAGTCAAATAGCTATCCACAAGATAATGTGATTGTCAGTGGTGATGCGGTATTAAAACAAGTCGGCACCGTATCGGTCGAAGCCAATACTGCCGAAGAGCTAGGGATCAAGATTGGAGATAAGCTCAGTTTCAGTCTGCCTGAAGGCATACTGGAAGCTAAAGTCGTTAATCTAAGAACCGTCGAGTGGGAAAGTTTTAGTCCCAACTTTTTCTTTATCTTTGCACCCAATACCATGGATGCCAATGCCGGCAGTTATCTGGGCAGTTTTTATGTCCCGGAGGTAGATAAGGGCAAACTGGTGTCTGTGATCCAGCAATTTTCCAACACGGTGTTTATTGATGTCAGCCTGATTCTGGAAGAGATCAAACGCATTGTGAATGTGCTGGTGCAAATCGTGACCATTCTGGCAGTACTGGTCAGCATTTCCGGTTTTCTGGTACTGATGGCCTGTCTGAACCTGTTGATGGATGAGCGCAAACGTGAAGTGGCTTTGCTTCGATCATTCGGTAGTTCCAAGCAGAAACTGAAAACCATGATGAGTCTGGAAATTGGTTTTATTGGGCTGTTTGCCGGAATAGTTTCCTGCCTGTTTGCCGAAGTGATCAGTGCGATTGCCAGTTATAAAATGGATTTAATGATTCAGCCGCATTGGGAAATCTGGATTATCTTGCCGATCTTTATGACCACTTTATGTGCGCTGATTGGCCGTTATCGCCTGAGTTATCTGTCAGAGATTCCACCCTTACAAAGCTTGCGTGAGATGAATCAATAAGATTCATCTCCGTGATTTTTAAACTGGCTGAGAGTTAAAGTTTTAGTTGCTGTTGCATCATTTCCAGAATCTCTTGCCACAGTGGGCGAATGGGTTCGAGTAAGGCCAAGTTATGTTGATAAAGCAGCACACAAAGGCCGAACCCGACAATCAAGGCAATCAGATTGAACAGGTGGCTACGCTGCATTTTTTGCCCGATGTACCAGAGCAAGGTGAGAAAAGCCCCCATCAGCATGCCGCCAATATGTGCGGCATTGTTGATTCCACTGATCATAAAGCCCAGCGCGAGGTTTAGACCCATCACCATCACCAGGGTTTTTTTATCCAGAATAAAACGTTGCTGTGGCAGCATTGGCAATAAAGCCAGCACCGTGAGTGAAGCACCGAGTCCCATCACGGCACCAGATGCGCCGGCACTGACCGCAGGCAATAAATCGGGATTGGCCACACCGCCTTCGATCAGGCTATAGCTGTCCTGAATGTTCATATAGCCACTGAGCAGGCTGCCCATTAATCCGGCACACACATACAGGCCAATAAAATACATCCGGCCAAACAGCTGTTCGGCAACACTACCAAAAATATACAAGGCCCACATATTCAACATCAGGTGAATCAGGCCAAAATGAAAAAACATGCTGCTAAACAAGCGCATGGGTTCCGCTAAATAGGTTAAAGGTGCATAATCGGCACCCCAGAGAATAGCGTCTCGGGTACTCGGCTGGCTAACATCCATGCCATGCATGGCTTGCCAGCCAAATAATCCAACATTGATCCCGATTAAAATGGCGGTGATCCACCAGAGATGCATTTCAAGTTTGCGATGTTCGACAGGGGGAGAGTATTCAGACATGCTATTTTTTTGCTGTGATTGTATATTTCGAATAAGCTTAACACGAAAAATTAAATTTTCAGGAGTAACGCACTGACATGAAAGCCTTTCTGATCCGCACGATGCTTGTCATCGTCAGTGTGATTCTACTGGTTCAATTGTGGATCTTTGCCAGTCTGGCCTGGTGGCGAACCAATCCGGTGAACACCACCATGATGATGCGGATTGATTACTGGACAGAACCTTCCAAAGCGATTCAGCATCAGTGGCGTCCCTATGACGAGATCAGCCTGAATCTGAAACGTGCCATCGTCACTGCGGAAGATGGAAAATTTATTCATCACCATGGTTTTGACTGGGACGGAATTCAAACTGCGCTGAATAAAAACAGAAATCAGGGCCGTGTAGTGGCCGGTGGTTCGACAATCTCCCAGCAATTGGCGAAAAACCTGTTCCTCGTCAACAAGCGTTCATTTGTGCGTAAAGGTCAGGAAGCGGTCGCGACCTGGATGATGGAACGCATGTGGTCGAAAGAACGGATTCTGGAAGTCTATTTAAACTCGATCGAGTTCGGGGATAATATCTACGGCGTTGAAGCAGCGGCCAAACATTATTTTGGTAAAACCGCGCAAAGCCTGACCCGGGATCAAGCCATCTTTCTGGCGACCATTCTCACCAATCCGAAATACTTCCAGGATCATCGCAATTCCTCTGCATTAAATGCTCGTAAGCGGATGATTCAGCGCTATATGCGTTATGCAGAATTACCTTAATTGATGATTTGAGGAGAAAGCCCAAATAATTGGGCTTTTTTTTTATGAAATTGTCATCAATTTGAAGCATACTTGGAGCGATAAGCACAATTTTAAATCCGCATAGGTTTGATATGAATACGGCAGCCAGCACAACTTCAGCACAGCCCGAATATACATATAATGATCGTTATATTAATCGTGAACTGTCTATCCTAGACTTTCATTTACGTGTCTTGGAACAGGCTGTCGATCCTTTACATCCATTGCTCGAACGCATGAATTTCCTGTTGATTTTCTCGCGTAATCTGGATGAGTTTTTTGAAATCCGGGTCGCCGGGATGATGGAACAGCTGGATCTGGACAATGAAAGCCGGAGCCCGGATGGCTTGACTCCAAAGCAGGTTTTAGAACAGATTTCTAAAACGGCACATGCCGCCATTGAACGCCAGTACCGTATTTTAAATGAAGAAATTTTGCCAAAACTGCGTGAGGAAGATATTTGCTTCTTGCGCCGTGGTGAATTGACCCCAGCGCAATCTGCCTGGATTAAAAAATATTTTCAGGAGCAGGTTGCGCCGGTTCTCACGCCGATCAGCCTAGACCCAGCGCATCCATTCCCGCGGCTGGTGAATAAATCACTGAACTTTATTGTCACGCTGGAAGGCAAAGATGCCTTTGGCCGTCAGATTGATCTGGCTGTGGTGCCTGCACCGCGTTCACTGCCACGCGTAGTGCGTTTACCGGATGAACTGACCGATGGAAAAGAACATCATGTGATGCTGTCTGCGATTATTCATGAGCATGTCTCTGATCTGTTCCCGGGGATGACGGCGACTGGCTGTTATCAGTTCCGTGTTACCCGAAATGCCGATTTAGCCTTGAATGAAGATGTCGAAGATCTAGCTAAGGCACTCAAAGGTGAACTCAGTTCACGCCGTTTTGGTCGTGCAGTACGTCTGGAAGTGACAGAAAATTGTCCGCAGCATATTTATGAATATCTGCTGAATGAATTTGATCTGGACGACGAGCAGCTTTATAAAGTCGCGGGCCCGGTCAATCTGGCACGTTTGCTATCTAACTTTAAACGTCCGCATTTACGTTATGACTCGCATACTCCCATCATTCCTAAAGTACTGAAAAAATCTGAAAATATTTTTAGTGCGATGCAGAAACAGGATATTTTGCTGCACCATCCTTTTGAATCTTTTGCGCCGGTCATTTCATTATTACGTGAAGCGGCACGCGATCCGCAAGTGCTGGCGATCAAGCAAACCTTGTACCGCAGTGGGCCAGATTCTGAAATTGTGCAGGTACTGGCTGAAGCTGCCCGCAATGGCAAGGAAGTCACCGCAGTGATTGAATTGCGTGCACGTTTTGATGAAGAATCCAATATTGCGGTGGCCAATGTCCTGCAAGAAGCGGGTGCGGTCGTGGTCTACGGCATTGTTGGTTACAAGACTCACGCCAAGATGATTCTGGTGGTGCGCCGGGAAAATAACAAACTGGTGCGCTATGTGCATCTGGGCACCGGTAATTATCATGCCGGCAATGCGCGAATCTATACCGATTATGGTCTGTTAACGACGGATAAAGATCTGTGTGAAGATGTGCATCGTATTTTCCAGGAACTGACCGGTATGGGGAAAATGGCCAAGCTGAAAAAGTTGCTGCATGCGCCGTTTACCTTACATGCCCAGTTACTGAACTATATCGATAATGAAATTGCCTATGCTCAGGCAGGGAAACCGGCGCAGATTATTGTCAAAGTCAATGCGCTGACCGAAATGCAATTGATTAACAAACTCTATGAAGCCTCTCAGGCCGGAGTACAGATTGACCTGATTATTCGGTCGATTTGCAGTTTGCGTCCGGGTTTGCCGGGTCTGTCGGAAAATATCCGGGTGCGTTCAATTGTCGGACGTTTCCTGGAACATACCCGCGTGTATTATTTCAGCAATAATGGAAATTCACGTATTTATTGTTCAAGTGCAGACTGGATGGATCGTAACCTGTTTAATCGGGTCGAGGCCTGTTTCCCGGTCGAAGATGAAGCCTTGAAAAAACGCATCTATCAACAAGGTCTGTTGAATTACCTGAAAGACAACCAGCAATCTTGGTTATTGCAAGGTGATGGTACCTGGCTGCGGGCACAGCCAAAAGAAGGTGAAAAACCACATAATGCACAACGTATTCTGTTAGAGCTGTTTAAATAAGTTTAAGTATTTAAAGAGGCTGAATATTCAGCCTCTTTTTTATTTCGAACATACAATTGAACTGTTTAAGCTGAGTCTGATCAGTTTTCGATAGATGTGTTTGACCTGACTATACATCTGATAATCTTTCATCTGAAGCTGGTTTTGTCGTTCGGTTTGCGATTTATGCTGACTCATTACTTGTAATAACTGTAATTCAGCGAAGTTGAGACAGGCTTTAACGCTGGGCTGGTGCAGGAGATAGTCTGCCAATTCAGTATGAATGTAGGCTCCACCGCGCAAGACAGTTTTTAGACTATCAGCGAACTGGGGTAATGAATCATGATGCTGCATATAGCTATCTGCGCCGGACAGCAAGGCTGAATAGATCAGTGCTGTGGAATGAGTATTGAGTATGCCAATAACGGGCGTATCTAGGCTTTGCTGTTTCAGCGGACGGATCACACTGATCTCTGAAGTTGTTGCTGCATGATAAAGAATCAGGTTGGGCAGATGTTCAGTAATCATGGATTGTGCGGACAGCATATTGTCCGCATACAGCAGCATATCTGGCTGATAGCCGAGTTGCTGTAGCACGGTCTGGATTTTTGACAGGTCGAGTCCAGTCGGTGAACGAATCACTAAAACCGGTGCAGGCAAAAGGCTAGCCAATAAAACGCGATCCTGTAGATGCGATAGAGAGCTATACTGTGAATCAGGCAGATGCAAATGCCTATCCCAAAGAATAGTGATTTAGCTGAAATGTAGAGATTCTAAGTTTCTAGGCGGACTGGATGCATTCAATTCAAGATATAAAAAAGGAGCAACATGTGCTCCTTTTTATTATCTATAGATCAGGCAGCATCGTGCTGAGTGATTTTCTGGAAAATCTGTAATAGCACATCAAACTCGCTTTGCAGCGGTGTGCTTTTACGGGTTACCAATGCCAGGGTACGACTTGGGGCTGAATCGATCGCTTTTACCTGAATCTCAGGATTGCCTTTAATCATATTGGTATGAATCGCGATTTCAGGTAACAAGGTAAAGCCAAGATTGGCTGAAACCATTTCAATTAAAGTCGGCAGGGAGCTGGCTTTTAAACGATGATCATTTTTACGTTCACCAATCGGGCAAGCACTCAAGGCATGATCACGCAGACAGTGACCTTCTTCAAGTAACATCAGGCGAGACAGATCCAGATCTTCTAAAGAGTTTGCTTGTGCAGCATGCTGATCAGATTTTTGGTAAACCAGATACAGATTTTCTTTGGCAATTTCAGCAACTTTCAGACCACGGGTGTCGAAAGGCAATGCCAAAGCCACCATGTCCAGGTTGCCATGTTCCAGCTTTTCTACAATCTTTTCACTTTGCGCTTCATGCAGATGCAACTGGATTTTTGGTAATTGCTTATGTACTTCGTCCAGAAGCTGTGACAACAGGAAAGGTGCAATTGTTGGAATAACGCCGAGATGTAGATCACCGGTTAAAGGTTCACTCATCTCACGACTTAAACGCATTAGGTCCTGAGCATCGGCCAGTAGAACACGTGCGCGTGCAACCACTTGTTCACCAAGAGGCGTTAAACGAACATTCTGGCGGTCGCGTTCAACAAGTACGCCACCGAGTAAACGCTCCAGCTCCATGATGCCGCCAGACAAGGTTGACTGGGTGACAAAGGAGCGGCGAGCAGCTTCTGTAAAGTGTAGCGTCTCTGACAGTGTTACGAGGTATGACAGCTGTCTTAGGGATGGTAATGCAGCCATAGTGTCCTAATGTTTATGATTTAAAATGATCAGCAAATAATTCGCTAAGATATGGAATAAAATGCGGTGGGATATCATGCCCCATTCCATCAATTAATTCAAATTTAGCCCCTGAAATTGCTTTCGCAACGGCCTTGCCATGGCTAGGAGGCAGCAATCGATCTCGAGAACCATGGACTACCAAGGTTTCTTGTTTGATTTGCTTGTCCAGTTGCAGCAATGAGCCTGTACATAATATTGCTAAAAACTGTTGAAGTACACCAGCAGGATAGTAACTTCGCTTATATAATTTACGGGCGGTCTGTACCGCTTCCAGATGATTGACATAACCTGGCGAGCCGATGATCTTAAACAGTTTCAAACTATGATCAACAATGCCATCTTCATCTGTTGAAGCCGGTTTGTCAATCAAACTAAAGAGTTGCTTAGGGAAGGGCGGTGGCAACATCGGCTGGTTATTACTGGTAAACAGTAAGCCCAGTTTTTTGACTTTGTCCGGATAACGCGCTGCCAGAATCTGGGCAATCATACCGCCCATTGAGGCACCCAGCACATAGACCTGTTCCAGCTGCATTTTTTCAATCAACAGACTGACATCTTCGGCCATATCATACAGATCATAAGGTGCACCCTGATTACCCAGACCCAGCACAAACCGGCTCATCATTTTCAGGGTATTCAGGCGTGGACCTTTGTGATGGACTTTTGAAGACAGACCAATATCACGATTATCAAAACGGATGATGTGATAGCCATTGTCTATCAGTGACTTGCAGAAAAAGTCAGGCCAGTACAGCATTTGCCCACCCAGACCCATAATCAGCAAAATGGTGGGATGTTCCGGATTTCCGCCAACCTCGACATGTAGCTGGATCCCATTGCCAAGATCAACCTTGGTTTCATGCATAAACGAGGTATATGGGGAAAGATTAAACTGTGCTGCGCTGTACATAGTCGCTGTCCTAATTAAAGGATATTTCGTTTAAAAAATATCCGTGCTATTAAACCTCTAAACCGCAGCAGGAATCAAGTCAGGAACCTGTTTGGTCAAGGCCAGACGCTGTTTGGCTGCAGTGGCGCCCAAAAGCACGAAACCACGTAAGGTGCCGTTAGCATCGAACGCTTTAGCCAGCATGCCATCGTCAAACTCTTCAGTTTCCCAGGTGACATTCACATCAACCGGTGCAGGCAATACCGTTAAAGGTGCAGCAGGCGTTTTAACTGCCACTGGCATAGCCGGATAATGCACGGCAGTATGTTCACCATTTAAGGTTTTTGCCAAAGCGCGGGCTTGTTGCATGATCGGCATAACATAAGGCAATAAAGTTCCATTGACCTCGGCACAGTCGCCCACAGCATAAATATCGACCTGGTTGGTTTCCAGTTGTGCCGTGGTTAACACTCCGCGACTGGTATGTACGTCTGCCTGTTTCGCCAAAGAAATATTCGGCTGTAAACCCACCGCAGATAACACTACATCAGCAACCAAAGACTGACTGTTGGCCAGCGTGACCAGATAATCACCATTGTCCGCACGAGAGACTTTTTCGACTGTTGTGCCCAGGACAAAGTGAATGCCGGTTTCTTCAAGGTTTTTCTGGAATGCTGTGGCAACATGTTCTGGCAATAAACGGCCAAGCGGCTGAGGAGCTAAATCAATGACTGTGACTTGATGATCGGTATTTTGCAGGTCATTGGCAAATTCACAGCCAATCAGGCCTGCACCTAAAATCACTACACGTTTGTCTTCACGTGCTGCCAGATTGTTACGGAAAGCTTTATAGTCACTCAAATTGTTGACGACATGAATATCATCGCTGGCATCACCGGCAATCGCCAGACGTACCGGATTGGCACCGATGGCTAATACCAGTTTGCTATAATGTTGCGTGCTTTCCTGGCCATCTTTTTCCAAAACCAGTTGATGATCTTCCGGATGAATCGCCTTAACCCAGGTATGCTGTTCAATGCGCATATTCAGCTGTGCCGACATTTTAGCTGCATCGCCTAGTGGAATTTGTTCAGGTGCTTTATTGCCGGCCAGAGCATTGGAAAGCGTCGGTTTGGCATAATTGACCGCATCATCCGCACAGATCATCAGCAATTCATGTTCTGGATTAAGTTTACGAAATTCACGTGCTACGGCATAACCCGCCATACCTGAACCAATAATGACGATAGGATGCATAGTTGTTTCCATATGGTAGAGCTCCATGCTGTATAAATGATTGAAAGGCATAAAAAAAGACCATATGGATATGGCCTTTAACTGGACGTGATTAGACTTCGATCATTTCGAAATCAATTTTAGACACGCCGCAATCTGGACAGGTCCAGTCATCTGGGATATCTTCCCATTTGGTGCCTGCTACGATCCCGTCTTGAGGCCAACCTTCTGCCTCGTCATAAATCCATCCACATACGATGCATTGAAACTTTCTCATGTAACTCTCCAAAACTGAGCAATTGTAGGCGTCAGCTTAAAATCCATAAAAGGCAAGACTCTAAAAGAATATGACTTTTTAACAGTGAACATATTTGGCTAAATTTTTACGCAGTTCTATTCATAAAGTAAAGTGAATAAAAGCTTAATCAGCGAAATTAGCAGCAGAATAGACGACACATTCCTCATTTATCTAAAAATCACGCCAATCAGCTTTTCTGGCGTAGGCGGTTAAAGGATAAAAAGCTGACGATGGCAAAAATGAGTGTTTATCTTGTGCGATAGACCAAAGTCGTGCAGTAAAAACTTGAGTTTTTAGGTAATTTAAAATCAGTAAAGTCCGGATTAAATATTTTTAAAATAAATCAATATAATAAAATCAATATCTTGTAATTAAACGTCGGGTTTTTATTAGGCAGCTTGGCTTGTCCGCTCTACTCAAATAGGTTTAAAATTCCCATATTCCTTTTCTTTTTTTAAGATCTCCCATGAGCAATTTGTCTACTTCTTTGTGGTCTCACATTCGTACGGTCCAAGATTTTCCAAAACCAGGAATTTGCTTCTTTGATTTGACCCCACTTTTCATGAGCAATATTGGTCCATTGACTGACGCTTTGATTGCCAGCATTCCTGCTGACAAACTGGCAGAAGTAGAAAGCTTTATTGCGGTTGAAGCGCGTGGTTTTGTGTTGGCAAGCTTGTTGGCACAACGTACAGGCAAAGGCTTATTGTTGGTGCGTAAAGCAGGTAAATTGCCACCTCCAGTGGTCGGTGTGGGTTATAGCCTGGAATATGGTCTGGATCGTTTAGAAATGTCTGCGGAAGTTCAGTCCCAGAAAGTAATTATTGTGGATGATGTTCTGGCAAGTGGCGGAACCTTAAAAGCAGTGAATGAACTGGCTCAAAAATGTCAACATGAAGTACTTGGTGCAAGTATTTTCCTTGATCTTCCTGACCTACATGCTGAATTAGGCCTAGATATCTGGTCAGTGCTGGATGACAAATCTCAGCCTGAAGCGGCAGTTGCTTAAGTCATAACTTTAAAAAAAAAGCCCCAAAATTGTGGGGCTTTTTTATTGCCTGATAAAATGATATTCGATTTCCTGAATCAGCTCGTTCACCTGTTCTGGGTGTTCCAGACGATGATGTCCGCCATCAATAGCATGAATCTGCATATAATCTTCCAGCTGAGCTTGTACAGCATGCATATCCAGAATTTCATCGCCCAGTTCAAGATAGGCAAATTGAGGAATGTCATGCTGTAAATCGTGATGCCCAATCGGCGGATAATCATCGCGGAAGTTAGGCTGCAAAATGGGATTAGCCACTACACAGGGAATTTGATACGCCTGTGACATTTTCAGTGCCCAATAACCGCCAAGACTGTGGCCGACCAGAATATCCGGTTTGATGGTTTCAATCATCTCATGATAAAACTCGGTGACCGAACTATAACTCAGATTTCGATAATCGACATCGATACAGTATTTATGTACCACATCAATGGCATGGAACTTGGTGGATTCTCTGGAGGAATCTAAGCCATGTAAAAACAAAATCTTAGACATAGTTCATTACTCATTTTTATGGGACATGCCATATTGGTTATTTGTTGATTGGCACATCATCTTCAATCTGAGCGTCATTGTAGAACGTCTGGGTGTACAAGGCAGTTAGCTATTGGTCTAAGCCACAATTTTGCAGTGCAATGATTTTGTATAACCCCTGTCTGATTTAAACTTTAATCCCAACTGAGAGCAGCGGGGTGCTGCAAAAGGTTGAAGAAAGGGAATTTAAAAGAGTGACAGACGGGCTGAACCGAATGGTATAAATAGCAGGATAGTGGATTTTTCCAAAGAAAAGCCGGTTCCTGAGAGTGTTTGCGCTACGATTTGAGAAGGATTTCTGCTATTCTATGCAACTTCTATTTTTTAACTAATTTTATTCGAGGCAGAGATGACGCAAACTAACGCTCAATCGACTTCTGAACAAATCATTTCCGAAAACGATTTAATTGCACAGCGTCATGCCAAGTTAAAGCAAATCGAAGCTCAGGCACAAGAAACAGGTAAGAGCCCATGGCCGAATACCTTTAAGCGTGAGCATTATGCCCAAGATTTACAAGACCAGTTCGCTGATAAATCTAAAGAAGAAATTGAAGCAGGCGAAAAGGTCTACGTCAAAGTTGCCGGTCGAGTGATGTTGAACCGTGGTTCATTTATTGTGATCCAGGACATGACAGGTCGTATCCAGCTTTATGTTGCGCGTAAAGAACTCGCTGAAGATGTACTGGCTACCATTAAAGGTCTAGACCTTGGCGATATCATTGCAGTCGAAGGTTATATCGGCCGTTCGGGTAAAGGCGATTTGTATGTACACATCGAACATTTTGAATTACTGACCAAATCATTACGTCCGCTTCCAGACAAGTTCCATGGTTTGAACGATACTGAAGTAAAGTATCGTAAACGTTATCTTGATCTGATTGTTAACGAAGAAACACGTAAAACTTTTGAGATTCGTGCCAAAGTCGTAGCGGGTATCCGTGCCTTCCTGACTGAAAAGCGTTATATGGAAGTTGAAACGCCAATGATGCATGTGATTCCAGGCGGTGCATCGGCACGTCCTTTCGAAACACATCATAATGCACTGGACATGTCATTGTTCTTGCGTATTGCGCCAGAGCTCTACTTAAAGCGTTTGGTAGTCGGTGGTTTTGAACGTGTGTTTGAAATTAACCGTAACTTCCGTAACGAAGGTGTTTCTACCCGTCATAACCCTGAATTCACCATGATTGAATTCTACCAGGCGTATGCAGATTACAAAGACTTGATGGAATTGACCGAGCAAATGCTAGAGCGTCTGGCGATTGATATCTTGGGTACGACTGACGTGCCTTATGGCGATGAAGTGTATAGCTTCAAAGGGCCATTCAAGAAAATTTCAATGTTCGATGCGATTCTGGAAAATAACCCGCAATTTACTCCTGAAAATGTCAATGACCGTGAGTTCCTGGCAAAATTCCTTCAGGAAGAATTGAAAGAGCAAGTGAAGCCAGGTTTTGGTCTGGGCAAACTGCAAACCATGGTATTTGAAGAAACCGTAGAAACCAAATTGCGTCAGCCGACGTTCATTACTGAATATCCAGCGGAAACTTCTCCATTGGCACGCCGTAATGATCACAATCCACACATTACCGACCGTTTTGAATTCTTCATCGGTGGTCGTGAGTTGGCAAATGGCTTCTCGGAATTGAATGATCCAATCGATCAGGCTGAACGTTTTCAAGCACAGGTTGCTGAAAAAGATGCTGGTGATGATGAAGCTATGCATTACGATGCAGACTTTGTCGAAGCACTGGAATACGGTCTTCCTCCAACAGCAGGTGAGGGTATTGGTATTGACCGTCTGGTGATGATCTTTGCCAATGCAGCAAGTATCCGCGATGTGATCTTGTTCCCGCATATGCGTCATAAAAATGCTTAAATGCTGAATTCAAAATAACCCACCATTGTGTGGGTTATTTTTTGTCGATACATCTGAAAGCTTGAGTAAAAAACAACAGTTTAATCGTTGAAAATTAACATAGGAGCGATTAAGGTGAAGCAGAAAATAAACTTGAGAATATTCATCCCATGTTGCTAAAAAAACATTATTGAGTGTGTTACTGACTACGCTTGCGCTTCCTGCTTTTGCTCAGGGTCTGGTTCTAAATGATGCAAATTTGCGTACGGACCTAAACTGGTTAAACCAGCAAGGGGTTATTCAAATCAGTACCTCAACCTGGCCACTGAGTGGGGATGAAATTCAACGAGCCTTATCAAATGCGCAGATCAGCAATACTGTACAGCAGCGTGTAATCGATTCGGTTCTGGCTAAACTAAAGGCAGATAATCAACAGCTAAAATTGGGTGTATTTGCAGAAACCGATCAAAAACATATTCCACAGGCTTTCGGGGATCAGCAAAAAGCACAATATCAGGCAGCTTTAGAGTTTAATGCTGGCAGTACGAATTGGGATGCCAAGATCAGGGTGAATGCTGAAAAAGATCCACAAATTGATAATGATCAGGATGTAAATCTTGAAGGTTCTTATCTGGCAGGAAAACTTTGGAATCAATGGTTGATTGCTGGGCAGATTCCAACTTACTGGGGGCCAAGCCATGATGGCAGCTTGATTCGTGGTGATGCCAGTCGTCCAGTCTATGGCTTTACAGTTCAACGTGCAGAACAGACAGCATTTGAAAATAAATGGTTATCTTGGATTGGGCCGTGGCAATATCAGGCTTTTGCCGGTCAACTCGATGACTATAGCGCAGTTCCAGACGCCAAATTGATTGGTTTGCGTGTTACAGCACAGCCTTTACCTTATTTAGAGCTTGGTGCCTCGCGTGCGATTCAGTGGGGTGGTGAAGGACGACCTGAAAGTTTAAGTTCGCTGTGGGATGCTTTTGTAGGTAGTAAAGATAATGGGGGTACAGGTGAACCAGACCCATCTAACCAGATTGCCGGTTTCGATGCGCGGTTAAATTTATTTTCTCTTACCCAAATTCCGGTGGGTCTATATGCTCAATATGTAGGAGAGGATGAGGCTGGGGGCTTACCTGCAAAAAAAAATGTATTTGGCTGGAATCGACTATTCTGCTAGTTTGAGAAATATGCCATACCAAGTTTATGCAGAATGGGCAGATACCCGTACCAATGGTAAAGCTCAAGGGATTTCTTATAATCATACGAATTATACAGATGGTTTTTATCAGCATGGTTATCTTCTAGCACATGCTTTAGGTGGTGATGCGCAGATGATTTCCGTAGGTGGGGATATTCGTATTGATTTTATGAACCGCTTATCAGGTCGTATACTTTTTGCTGATGTGAATCAATCGGAACGTGCCGCTGTTAATAATGCTGCTTTTGCTTTTAATGATGAAATTAAAGCATTGGATTTGACCTGGTCGCATTATATCTGCCCAGAAATGCCGCTTAAAATTAATGCATGGGTCGGTGATTCAAAGGTAAATGGTCGAGATAGCGGAGTTTCTTTAGGTATCGAAATACCATTAGAAAAAGGCTTGTTCAGTTATTAATTCTTAGCCATGATTAAATCCTGCTTAAACGCAGGATTTTTTTAGCATTTTGAAAAACTATAAACAAAAAAAACGCAATGATTGGGGTTGTCATTGCGTAGAAAAAGGAATGTCTTTCAAACTACTTCATTAACTGTGGAGAGAGTTAAATCTGATTCCTTACTGAATACAATCATAATAGGATGCATTCTCATATGACTCATCAGTATTCATGTTAATACATGTTAAATAAGGTTAAAACTATGAAGATTATGTGGGGATATTTGCATCATTTTTGCGCAATTTTAGCTTAAACAAAAAAGCTCTTCATCAGAAGAGCTTTTAAGAGCAATTTTTTCTAATTAAAAATGGAATACACCGAGGCCAGATTTAACTTCATCCAGTGTCGCCTGGGTAATATCGCGACATTTATCCGTACCGGTTTTCAGGATATCCATGATGTAATCGGGATCTTTAGCCAGTTCAATACGACGCTCACGAATTGGGCCGATCAATTCTTTTAAAATACTTTCCAGACGTTTTTTCACTGTACCATCGCCTAAACCACCACGACGATAATGGGCTTTGAGCTCTTCCAGCTCTTCTTTATTTGGGTCAAAGGCATCTAGATAAGTAAATACCACATTGCCTTCGACCTGACCTGGATCTTCAATACGCAGATGATTCGGATCGGTATACATTGCATTGACGGCTTTCTTAATATCTTTATCTGTCGCATCCAGCACAATGGTATTGCCCAAAGATTTCGACATTTTTGCTTTACCATCAAAACCAGGTAGGCGACCAACATTGGAAAGAAGTGCCTTACATTCTGGTAGCAGGTCATGACCAATTTGACGGTTTAAACGACGCACGATTTCGTTGGTCTGTTCGATCATTGGAATTTGATCTTCACCCACAGGAACAACCGTTGCCTTAAATGCTGTAATGTCAGCAGCTTGAGCCACCGGGTAGCACAAGAAGCCGGCTGGAATATCACGCTCAAAACCACGCATCTGGATTTCAGATTTAATGGTCGGGTTACGCTCAAGACGTGAAACAGTCACAAAGTTGAGATATAGCATGGTCAGTTCATTTAAGGCAGGTAAGCATGACTGAACACAAATTGTGGTTTTAGTTGGATCAATACCGACAGCCAGATAATCCGTCGCCACTTCAATAATGTTACGACGTACTTTTTCAAAATTGTCCGCATTATCAGTTAGGGCTTGAGCATCGGCGAGTAACAAGTGTTGATGGTGAGAATCTTGCAGACCTACACGAGAGCGTAATGAACCCACAAAGTGGCCGAGGTGGAGTTGTCCGGTAGGACGGTCGCCCGTCAAGATCACTGGACGATTATCTTGATTACTCATTATCTATTCCAAAGGGTAGTCAGTACTACAGCTGTATTTTAACGAATGGCAACATTGTACGGCATTCTGTTTTTGATTGTCAGCCAGAAAAAAAGCTGTCGCAAAAAAATCTTATAAATTAAACAAGTGAATACAATATTTTTAAGAATTTTGATTAAACTATCTGGAAAGAAGATAAGGATAATAAGTATGGCGAGCAGTTTATTACTATTATTAGATGATATTGCTACTGTTCTGGATGATGTCGCTGTCATGAGCAAAATGGCAGCAAAAAAAACAGCAGGCGTCCTTGGTGATGATCTGGCTTTAAATGCGCAGCAAGTGACAGGTGTGCGGGCTGATCGTGAATTACCGGTGGTCTGGAAAGTTGCCAAAGGTTCTTTTGTTAATAAACTGATTTTGGTGCCGCTGGCATTATTAATCAGCTTTATTGCAGGCTGGCTGATTAATCCCTTGTTGGTGCTGGGTGGTTTGTTCCTATGTTATGAAGGCGTGGAAAAAATTATTCATACCTTGCATACACCGAAGGCCAAGGACGCGGAACAGGCGCGTGAGCAATTGATTCATACAGAAATGGATTTGCACCAGTTTGAAAATGAAAAAGTCAAAGGTGCTATTCGCACTGACTTTATCCTGTCTGCTGAAATTATCGTGATTACTTTGGGAACGGTCGCCGCAGCCTCGATGCTGACCAAAGTGACTGTTTTAAGCCTGATCGCGGTGGTGATGACCATTGGTGTTTATGGTTTTGTTGCGCTGATTGTCAAACTGGATGATATCGGTCTGCATCTGACTGAACAGCAGTCCGATTTTAAACAAAAAATAGGACGTGGCTTGTTGGCATTTGCCCCGATCTTAATGAAAATTCTCTCCATTGTTGGGACCGCTGCGATGTTTCTGGTGGGCGGTGGAATTATTAACCATGCTATTCCTTTTATTCATCACTTTACTGAAGACAGTGTGGCCTATGTGCAGGATATTCCTAGCATCGGTAACATTGTTGGTGCCGTGACGCCGACCTTGATTAATTTCGCAGTAGGAATTTTAGCGGGTCTGCTGGTGATGCTGGTCATCAGCCTGATTAAGAAAATCTGGCCTAAATCATCAAAAGCTTAAGGTGTGGAAATATCTGGATATTGAGCAGATTAAGAAAAGGAAAAGACTATGCGTTGGAAAGGTCGTCGTGTCAGTAGCAATGTAGAAGACCGTCGCGGTGGTGGTGCCAAAGCTGGCGGAATCAGTATTGTTGGGTTGATTGTAGCCTTTGTGGCCTGGAAGTTTTTTGGTGTCGATCCACAGCAGGCTTATCAAACCACCAAGCAGGTCACTCAGGGTGTATCGGGTGCAGCAGAAACACGTGGCCTGGAAAATCCCACGCCAGAACAGCAGGAGTCGATTGATTTTGTCGGAACTGTATTGGCAGATACTGAAGATACCTGGAATCAGGTGTTTCAGCAGCAGTTAAATCAGCAGTATGTCCCACCGAAACTGGTGTTGTTTAACGGCATCGTGAATTCTGGTTGTGGTACTGCTCAGGCGGCGATGGGGCCTTTCTACTGCCCGACAGACCAGAAAGTGTATATCGATACTGCATTCTTTAAAGATATGCGTACCCAAATGGGCATTACCGGAGAACAGAATGCCACCGAACTTTCCCGCAATGATCAGGCTGGGGATTTCGCGCTGGCCTATGTCGTGGCCCATGAAGTGGGGCATCATATCCAGACGATTTTAGGTATTTCTTCTCAAGTACAGCAAGCACGTCAGCAAGCAAGCGAAGTGCAAAGTAATCAGCTTTCAGTGCGTCAGGAATTGCAGGCAGACTGTCTGGCCGGCGTCTGGGCTTACCATAATCATGAGCGAACCCAATTTTTGGAACAGGGCGATGTGCAGGAAGCGATGGATGCCGCTCATAAAATTGGCGATGATTATTTACAGAAACGTGCTCGCGGGCAGGTGGTGCCGGACAGCTTTACCCATGGCAGCAGCGCGCAGCGGGTACAATGGTTTAACACCGGCTTGAAATCCGGTCAAGTTGCGAATTGTGATACCTTTAATCAAAATATTTAAATGACTTCGATAAAAAAAGGAGCAGATGCTCCTTTTTTTATTTATGCAGAAAACGCCGGAAGTTTCTTAATATCTTGATACTGACAAATAATGCAGCCAAAGCAAACAGTGCAATTGCAAAGACTGTATATTTGAGGTTGCTCATGTCATTTTGATAAAACTGCTGAATTTCTTGTTTGTTATATTCTAAAGCAGTTGCTTTGCCGGTTCGGCTATCTCTGAACTGGATTTTTTCAATATAGAACAGATTTCCCGCTTTGATTAAGTCAACAGTCTGGATTTGACGGGTATGCGATTGATTGTCTTCATCGCTACATAAAGCGCTGTAATGTTCACAGTTGATTTTGGCCACATAACCATTTCCTGCAATCAGAATAAAAATTGCATTGTCTGGTCGCTGGTTATTGGACACCAATACATACTGTTCGCCGGCTGTACTTTTTAAGGGAATGCTGGTGGCTTGCTGATAATGCTGTTCTGCTTGCAGAATTTCCTGAATTTTAGCAAAGCAGGTAAAACATAAGGACAACGTGATCAGAAAAATCACGCTGGCAAAACAGAGACGAAAAATGGTTTTGACAGTTTGATGCATGGGAGAAAAATTCAAAATAGAATGATGGGAAAGCAAAAGCCGAGTGCTGCCCTGTATGTTAAATCATCATTCGAAAATACTGAAAAGAAACTTAACTCAATTCGATAAAAAAGCGGACTAAACTTGTTTTGCCAGAATACCTTGCTATTTAAATCTCTATTTTAACAACGCCTCTCGGCGCATAGTGCTCCATATCGCCCGATTTTAGGAAACCGAATGGGAAATTTCTTTTTTCTTCAGCTACTCACGGTGGTCTTTGCTCTGTCTATTGCCACGACCATGTTTAATAAGCGCGTTTTAGGCTTTCCGCAAGCGATCGGTGTCCCTATTGTCTCTGCAATCTTTGTTTTCATTTTGCAGTGGGGCGCCAGTTTACTGCATGGTAATCCATTCTTTAGCATCAATATTGACAATATCGAGCAGGCTGTTCGTCACGTCGATTTCTATGATTTTCTGATCAATGGTGTGATCTGTTTTATCCTGACTTCATCTGCGCTGAAGTTTAAGGTCTCAGATTTGCGTAACCACTGGCGGCCGATCAGTATTTTGGCTGGTCTGGCTTTGGTGTTCTGTGCAGTGTTCTTTGGTGTGGTGTTGTATGGTTATCAGTTCCTGATTGGTAAACATGTTGACCTGCTGGTTTTGCTCTTGCTAGGGGCGGCCTTGGGCGCCACAGATCCGATCGGCATCAAAGGCGTATTGAGTTCGGTTCGCGCACCGCATCATTTGATTGTCAAGCTTGAAGGCGAATCACTGTTTAATGATGCAATGTGTATTGCCTTATTTATGACCTTGCTCAATGTTCTGCAAGGTGAAAACTTTACGGTACTGGCAGTGCTGCAAACCTTGCTTTATGAAATTGTCGTGGCGGTGCTGATTGGTCTCGGATTCGGTTTTGCGATCTTGCGGATTTTGCGCGGTAAGCATGAAATGGAATCTCTGATTTTGACCACGGCCTTGCTGGCTTGTGGTTCCTATCTGGTGGCTTTGCTGGCACATGCTTCCGCGCCAATTGCCTGTGTGATTGGTGGTTTGATTGTTGGCAATAAATGGAAAGAAATCCTGGCAGATGCTGAAATTGGTGACGTTAATCATTTCTGGCATACGGTTGAGGGAATTATCAATTCATTCCTGTTTACCCTGATTGGTCTAGAATTGTTTATTCTGGACTTGAGTACCAGTCTGGTTCTGGGCGGAATGGTGGCTTTTGTGATTCTACATCTGGCCCGTTTTGCAGCCAACTATCTGGCCTTTGCCATGTTCCCAAAAGTCAGCAAGAAAAGCTATAACGGCAGTTTGACCATCCTGTCTTGGGGCGGAGTACGGGGCGGGATTTCTTTGGCCTTAATTCTGGCGGTCGCCAATGTTCCTCAGCTGGAAGCCTATAGCAGTATTCTGGTGGGCTATACCTTTATTGTAGTGCTATTGTCCGGTGTGGTATGTGGCTTGGGCCTGCCTGCGGTGATGAATGCGTTTTATTATAATCCCAATGAAGAGACGCAGGGCTTTAAAGGCTGGTATCAACGCATGTGCCACAAGCTGAATCGTAAGGGTTTTCGCTATATTGTTGGAGAAGATGCCAAAGGAAATGAGACTATTACTATCTTTCAGCCAGAAATTCTGATTGATCAGAAAGATGCAGATGGCGTCGCCACGGTGCACCATCCAGATAAGGTTCAGGAAGTAAAACGCTTAGAAAATCCGGATAATTTCTAAAGATAAAACTTAAAAGATCAAGATGCTGCTGGATTATTTTTATCATGAGATGAGAAAGTTTGAATCAGCGTATTTCATCAGGCTTAAACACTCTCTGATAGCTTTTTATGGATAGGTTGAAGTGTGATCTTTTATTTAAATGGGCTATTGAATAGATGAAAATGACCCAGACAAGTTCAGCCAGTCAGGAAATGGCAGAAATGATTTTGGCTGTGGTCAATCAGATTCCGTATGCCAAAGTCGCCACCTACGGACAGATTGCTAGACTGGCAGGTTTACCCAAACATGCGCGATTGGTCGGTCGGGTTCTAAGTCATCTAAATGCGGACACCGATATTCCTTGGTATCGGGTGATCAATGCCCAGGCGAAAATCAGTGTGAAGCAACTGGACGAACATGGCCAGAATATCCAGCAGCAAAAACTCATGCAGGAAGGAATTTTTCTTAAAGGTGATCGCTTGGATTTAAAACGCTATCAATGGGATGGTCTGGTCAAGATATAAAAAAAATCCCCACTTGGTGAAAAGTGGGGATTTTAAACATAACTTAGTTGCGAATCACCATTACTGGGATATCCGCTTGGCCGAGAATGCTTTGCGCTACGCTGCCAAGGAACAGCTTTTTGAAGCCCGTGCGACCATGGGAACCAATCACGATCAGGTCAGAATTTAAATCTTTAGCTGCTTTGACAATCTCGCTATAAATTACCTGACCCTCAAGGAACTGTGTATCCACTTCAACACCGGCACCAGAGAATTTTGCTTTGGCTTCATCCAGCGTTTTCAGGATGGAAGTACGGGCACGTTCAATCAGGTCATTGGTTTGTGCCGCAGAGATATATTCCGCAGCGATATAAGGGTCCAGTGCCAGCACTTGAACCACTGTGACTTTACTGTTAAATGCTTTGGCAATTTCTACAGCTTTATCCACTGCAGCATACGATGTTTCTGAACCGTCAACAGGTACTAAAATATGTTCAAAAGGCATTAGAATTCTCCTGAGGGGAATTTAGAGTTATTAGAAAATTATGACGCGTTAAACCGGGTACGAATAGTTGTTTATACTTTGATCATAGCCTGTATTGTATAAAAATAAAACCAAGTAAATACATAGGTATAATGTCTAATAGATTAAAGAATGAAGCACCTGTTTAGAGCTATTGAACAGAGTTATTTATTTAGCCTAAGTTAATAATTTATATGTAATTAATGTGATAGCCTAAGACAGTGATTAATCACATCGAATAGAGGTCGGGTCTAATTTTATTTGCGGTGACAGCTGTTCATAGCGATTTAAAATTGTTTGAGTTTCACCTGCATAAATTTTTTGCTGTAGCTGCCGGATTTTATGTTCTGTCACATGTAAACGCGCACAATGTAATGCAATCTGATTTTCCCGGGTTACCGCCAGTCGTTGGCTCTGATCATATTCCGGATAGCGCCCGATTTTCTGCTGTGCTCTGCTGAGTTGTGCCAAGGACCGTTTTTGCTGCATGCTCATCAGTTGCTGCTGATTAATCCACTGTGCCACATCACGTCTGACGCCATTATAATCTACGAAAATAGGCGAGATGATCTGGCAGGCACTCAGACTTGAAATGCCAATGAGTAAAATAAATATTTTGATTTTATACATCTAATGATTCCTCGAAGAATTAAATGGTGCTATGAATGCGTGAATTACATACTAAAAAAAGCTTTTTTGTTTAAAATTTAAAAGTTTATTCTGTATTTGCATAAAGACTGAACATTTGTTTTTTAAAATGCTTGACGATAGAAGCTGAAATTACGATAATGCGCACACAGTTTACGGCTATGTAGCTCAGTTGGTTAGAGCACCGCACTCATAATGCGGGGGTCACAAGTTCAAGTCTCGTCATAGCCACCATTTTAAAAGACCAAGCTCTCAGCTTGGTCTCTTTTTTTGTCTTTTAAAAAGCACTGCAAACCACAAAAAAATATTTGAAGCATCCACTAATTTTTAGTTTCCACAAAACATTATTTTTCCTTCTTGATGTTGGGGCTATTCTTCATTTTACTGCCGCATAAAAAAATCGCCCAAGCATTCCTTGGGCGATTCTGATTTACATCATTGAGAGCAGAATTTAGCTACCTGCTTTCCAGCCATTCACAATTGGATAACGACGCTCACGGCCATAAGAGCGTGAGCTGATACGTGGTCCAATGGCACCTTGGCGGCGCTTGTACTCATTGATATCAACCAGACGAATCACTTTTTTCACGACTTCAGCATCAAAGCCTTTGGCAATGATATCGTCTTGACTCATATCTTCTTCAATATAAGAGTACAAGATCGCATCTAGAATGTCATAGGCAGGTAAAGAGTCTTGATCGACCTGATCTGGACGCAGTTCTGCTGAAGGTGGACGGGTAATCACACGTTCCGGAATCACTGGAGTTTCTGAAATGCTGTTACGATATTTCGCCAGTTCAAACACAATGGTTTTATACACATCTTTCAGAACTGCATAACCACCGACCATATCGCCATACAGGGTGCAATAACCGACAGCTAGTTCAGACTTATTACCGGTTGCCAGCACCAGATTACCGAATTTGTTAGATAGGGCCATCAATAAGGTGCCCCGTGAACGTGCTTGCAGGTTTTCCTCGGTAGCATCGACTGGAGCGTTGCCAAAGAACGGGAATAGCACCTGCATAAAGCCGCTTACCACTGGATTGATTTCGGCAATACCGAAAGTCACGCCCATATTTTTGGCTTGAGCCGCTGCATCTTCCACACTGATTTGTGCGGTATAGGTATAAGGCATCATCACAGCTTGAACTTTGTCTGCGCCAAGCGCATCTACAGCAATCGCTAGGGTCAGGGCAGAGTCAATGCCGCCAGACAGTCCCAGAATCACACCTGGGAAGCCAGAACGCTGTACATAATCACGTGTAGCCATGACCAGGCTTTGATAAATCTCAGCCATGGTGTCTAAAGCAGGTGCAATTGCACCTTTGCTGAATTGCAGTTGTTCAGCATTAAATTCTGCAATTGCCAGATTTTCCTGGAAAGTTGGTGCCTGTAAAGCCACCTCGCCAGATTTGTTGAGCACAAAACTGGTACCGTCAAAGATCAGATCATCTTGGCCACCGACCTGGTTACAGTACACCAGATTGATATTTAGCTGTTTGACCAAGGCCGCCATGGTTTCAATGCGATGTTGTGGTTTACCCACTTCATATGGCGATGCATTCAGTACCAAAGCTGTGTCGATATTCAATTTTGCCAGTTGCTGAACAGTGGCTAAAGACCAGACATCTTCACAGATCAGTACGCCAAATTTATGTCCAAGATACTCAAAAACCAGATGCTGATGACCTTCGCCAAAATAACGCTTTTCATCAAATACGCCATAGTTTGGCAACACTTGCTTGTTATAAACACCCAGTACTTCGCCATCTTTCATGACAGCAGCCGAGTTATAACGCTGACCATCTTCAGTTTGATTAACAAAACCAAAGACCATGACAATATCTTTTACTTCAGTCAGTTTTTCAAAAGCCGCTTTGGTGCGTTTCACCAGGCTCGGGCGAATTAATAAGTCTTCTGCAGGGTAGCCCAGCGTTGAAAGTTCAGGAAAGATAATCAGATCCGCTTTATCTTTTTTAGCCTGATTGGCCAGATCAATCATTTTTTGCGTATTTGCATCCAGATTGCCCACATGTGGAGAGAATTGAGCAATCGCAATTTTAAAACTTTTCATTCCAAGTAAATCCTATTCCTATAGGTTGATACACTAAATTACTGATTTTTATAATTCTAATTATTCAGTTGAGTGCACTTCGATATTCATAAAATGCCAAATGGCTTAAATAAAAAAACTTTTTATCGCATGATCATTGAATCTTAATCTGCGATGCAAAATAATCATACCGGCCTATTTTATCGAAATTTTATCGATAAGCTAGAGTTGATTTAGCAGAACAGGCATTGAGTGAAAAAAGTTATTATATAAAATTAGAAAATATGCTGATTTTTTATGCATCTAGGCTTATGTAGATTTAAAGACTGAAATCTAAATTTTGGCTTTTAAAATATGCCTTAGCTATATTGTTTGGAATTAAACTGATTAAATATCATCTGTTTATTTGGGGATTTAAAATAATATTCGGAATTTTTTTTAGAAAAATATCTCGGGCAATATCGCCTTGTTGTTCAATATTGTAGGTTGAAAATGATTTGTTGGGATTAAATTGATATTTGTACGGATTATATTTTCCCAAGCTGAGAAAATAAGCACTTTGTAAAAATGCCCCTTTTAAAAGCACATTGATCCGGCATTGATGTTGATAAATATGCGCCATCTCATGAATAAATAGTGCCTGATAAGATAAACTCTCGCGCGAATAATCTTCGCGATAATTTAAATTGCGTACATGGATGTAGCCACTGGGCGCCATAATGACATGTTTGGATTGCCAGGGCAGGTAGGGGTGATTCATGATTTTAACGCGGGAATAGTCGATCAGGTTGCCAAATACTTGTTGGGAAATTTTGATTTCACCAGACGTTAAACTGCGGCACTTAAACTGTTCAAAACGAACCAGTCTCAAAATAAAGGGCAGAAAATACAACAGCATTCAATATACATCCTATTTTTAGGTGACTTAATCCGTGAATATGATTTTGATATATTCATTTTAAAACGTTTCAGGTCAATTTTTTGTAGGCTTTTGTCAGCACTAAAAAAACCACCCAAGAGGGTGGTTTTTTTGAGTCTTTCGACGCGGTTCGAATTAACGAACGATATCGCGTTGAACTTCGCCAGTATAAAGCTGACGAGGACGACCGATCTTGTAAGGACCGCTGTGCATTTCTAACCAGTGGCTGATCCAGCCAACAGTACGTGCAAGCGCGAAGATTACAGTAAACATTTCAGTCGGGATACCAATCGCTTTAAGGATGATACCTGAGTAGAAGTCTACGTTCGGGTAAAGGTTACGCTTGATGAAGTATTCGTCAGAAAGCGCGATACGTTCAAGTTCCATAGCCAATGCAAGCTGTGGATCATTGATGCCAAGTGCACCAAGAACTTCGTCACAAGTTTCTTTCATTACTTTCGCACGTGGATCGAAGTTTTTGTAAACTCGGTGACCGAAGCCCATTAGTTTAACTTCTTTAGTTTTTACTTTTTCCATGAAGCCAGCAACGTTTTCTACAGTGCCGATTTCGTCAAGCATCTTAAGAACAGCTTCGTTCGCGCCGCCGTGAGCAGGGCCCCAAAGTGCAGAGATACCAGCAGCGATACATGCATACGGATTCGCACCGGTAGAACCAGCTAAACGTACTGTAGACGTAGACGCATTTTGTTCGTGGTCAGCATGAAGCGTGAAGATACGGTCCATTGCTTTTGCAAGAATTGGATCAACTTTATAATCACGGTCTGCAGGAGTAGCAAACATCATGTGCAGGAAGTTTTCTGCATAACCAAGGTCGTTACGTGGGTAAACGAATGGTTGACCGATGGTGTACTTGTAGCTCCAAGCCGCCAGCGTAGGAATCTTCGCGATTAAACGAATTGCAGTGATTTCACGGTGGTTCACATCTTCGATATCAAGGTTGTTGTGATAGAACGCAGACAACGCACCAACCACACCAACCATGATCGCCATAGGATGCGCATCACGACGGAAACCATTGTAGAAACGGCTAACTTGATCGTGAACCATTGTATGGTTACGTACTTTAGCGTCAAATTCTTCTTTTTGCTCAGTAGTTGGAAGTTCGCCATTTAACAATAAATAGCAAGTTTCCAAGTAATCAGCTTTAGTCGCCAATTGATCGATTGGGTAGCCACGGTGTAAAAGTACACCTTTGTTGCCATCGATGAACGTGATTTTAGACTCGCACGCAGCTGTCGCCATAAAACCAGGATCAAAAGTAAAGTGACCTGCAGCCAACACATCTTTAACGTCGATTACATCTGGGCCCAATGTGCCGCTGTAAATTGGTAGTTCAATTTCTTTGCCATCAAGCTGTAAAACGGCTTTCTTGCCAGTTGCTTCAGACATTCAATAGATCTCCTGTCCTGGTGAATGTATATCCGCTTTGTCTATCAATCTTTTAATGCACAAAACGGACGGATCAAAAATTTGCTATAAGATTAGTGAGTACTGAAATTTTGTCAATTATACTTATGGATGAAAAATGACGGCCGCACAGCAGTTTAGTCACATTCGCTCAGTATAAAAAGTTCAGTAAAATCACAGCATCAAACCTCTATAATAAGTCAAATTGATGCAGAGGTGCAGAAAAAAATAGACTGCTTGGGGCATTTGTAAGCGTTTTTTCCTAGCAAGAAATGCGGGTGAAAATAGTGAGAGATTAAGGTGAACATGCTTAAAACTATATAAATCTCATAACTTACATCGTTTTTACCAAGCTGAATTTCACAGGTAGAATTATAAATAAAAGCAATTAATTGAATTTTGAATCCGGTTCAATTGATTAAAAAGTAGCTTAATAAATGGCCAACTTTGCAGCAAAGCTAGGCAGGATAAAAATAAATGAATGATTTTTTGAATCTAAATGCTTCAAATTGATTGAAAAACCCATCATCTGATGCACTAAGTCGCTATTTAACATCAGGTTATCTGAATCACTGTGCTGCTGCTGAATTGGGGCAAGTGGTCTGTTAAATATAGGCGCTTGATTTAAATCTGAATTAAAAAGAGATTTAAATAATATTTGTGATGGAACTGTGCGTCTTTAGTCTAAAACTCAAACATGGTCCTGCAGGCTTAAAACCGAGTGAATTGATCATCTTAATTATTTAAAAACAATCATATAGATAGGAATCGAAAGGGCGGAATAATATATTAAGCCCGACTTATTGTTGTTAATGATTCTTATTTAATAGTTTTTTATCCAAAAAGCCAAATTCAGCCGTTTGTATTTTAATAGTTCACGTTTTATAATTCAGTGTCGTTTTGATTTTAGGCATGTATTTGCCTAAGAATGCCAGCTTTCCTTCGAATTAATTCCAACAAACTCCGGATGGAGTTTTTACTTACAGGATGCCCGCTGTGAAAAGCAACAGACCTGTCAATTTGTCCATGGGTCAAGTTTTAGAAGTAAACTTAAAATCACCCGTGGCTATTGCATCAATTCTACACCGTCTTTCAGGTGTTATCGTATTCTTACTCGTACCGGTCCTTCTATGGATTTTAGATAAGTCATTGTCTTCGCCTGAAGGTTTTGCGCAAGTTCAAGAAATCTTTAACGGTTTCATTGTTCGTTTCATTGTATGGGTATTTGTCGCCGGCTTGATTTTTCACTTTATTGCGGGTGTTAAGCATTTACTTGCTGACATTGGCGTTGCTGAAGAACTAGAAAGTGGCCGTGTTGCATCTACTATCGCATTAATCTTGTCTGCAATCGGTATTGTTGCAGCATTTGTATGGATCGTACTCTAATGAAAAGCGCTACTGGTTTAACAGGTTCAGGTTCTCGCGATTGGTTTCTCCAACGTGTCAGTGCTGTAGTTCTAGCTGTTTATACCGTTGTTGTACTGGGTTGGATTCTACTGAATGGTGGTTTCAACTTTGAACAGTGGTACGGCTTTATGATGACAGTTCCAATGAAGATCATGTCTTTGTTGGCGGTCTTATCTCTTGTTGCACACGCATGGATCGGCATGTGGCAGGTATTCACGGATTATGTGACTACTCGTCAAATGGGTCCTTCAGCTTCAGGTTTACGCCTTGTACTGACTTCAGCAGTGATCATTGCTGTACTTGCATATGCAATCTGGGCGATCCAGATTTTTTGGGCGAATTGATAGGAAACAATCATGGGCGCTATAAACCCTAAAGAAGATTACACAAATATTCCGCATGAAACTTTCGATGCTGTCATCGTTGGTGGTGGTGGTTCAGGTATGCGTGCGTCTTACCAACTTGCTCAAGCTGGTTTGAAAGTTGCGGTTCTGACTAAAGTATTCCCAACTCGTTCACACACTGTTGCAGCGCAGGGTGGTATTGGTGCATCTCTTGGTAACATGCAAGAAGATAACTGGCACTACCACTTCTACGATACTGTAAAAGGTTCGGACTGGTTAGGTGACCAAGATGCAATCGAGTTCATGACTCGTGAAGCGCCTCAAGTGGTTTATGAACTTGAACATCTAGGTATGCCATTTGACCGTAATGCTGACGGTACAATTTACCAGCGTCCATTCGGTGGTCACTCAGCAAACTACGGTGAAAAAGCTGTGCCACGTGCATGCGCTGCTGCCGATCGTACCGGTCACGCACTTCTTCACACGCTTTATCAAAGCAACGTGAAAATGGGCACTCAATTCTTCGTTGAATGGATTGCGCTTGACCTGATCCGTAACGAAAAAGGCGACGTTCTTGGTGTTACAGCAATTGATCAGGAAACTGGTAAAATTGCAGTATTCCAAGCAAAAGCGACTTTGTTCGCTACTGGTGGTGCTGGTCGTGTGTACCGTGCATCTACAAATGCTTATATCAACACTGGTGACGGTCTTGGTATGGCTGCTCGTGCAGGTATTCCATTACAAGATATGGAATTCTGGCAATTCCACCCAACGGGTGTTGCGGGCGCAGGCGTATTGTTGACTGAAGGTTGTCGTGGTGAAGGTGCAATCCTTCGTAACAAAGACGGCGAACCGTTCATGGAACGTTATGCTCCAACTTTAAAAGACTTGGCGCCACGTGACTTCGTATCACGTTCTATGGACCAAGAGATCAAAGAAGGTCGTGGTTGTGGTCCTAAAGGCGATTACATCCTGCTTGATATGACGCACTTGGGTGCTGACACGATCATGAAACGTCTTCCATCTGTATTCGAGATTGGTAAGAAATTCGCGAACGTTGACATCACTAAAGAGCCAATTCCGGTAGTACCAACGATCCATTACCAAATGGGTGGTATTCCAACGAATATTCATGGTCAGGTGGTTGTTCCTGAGTCTCGTGAAACTGAAGCGCTTGTTGCTAACTACAACAAAGACACTGACGTTTACTCTACAAATGCCGAAGGTCGTGATTTTGCTAAGCCAGTAAAAGGCTTCTATGCAATCGGTGAATGTTCATGTGTATCTGTACACGGTGCGAACCGTCTAGGTACGAACTCATTGCTTGACTTGGTTGTATTTGGTAAGGCTGCTGGTCAACATATCATTGAATATGTGACTAAACAGCACGATGGCGAATATGAGCCACTTCCAACAACCGTGCTTCAAGAAACTGTTGAACGTATTCGTAAACTTGACGAATCAACTACAGGTGAGAATGCGCAAGACGTTGCTGATGCAATCCGTGACATCGTTCAAGACCACGCTGGTGTATTCCGTACATCTGCGCTTCTAGACGAAGGTGTGAAACAGATTCTTGCAATTGAACCGCGCGTACGCAACATTCATTTGAAAGACAAATCTAAAGTATTCAACACTGCACGTATTGAAGCACTTGAGGTTGAAAACTTGTATGAAGTTGCGAAAGCAACGCTTATTTCAGCTGCTGCTCGTAAAGAATGCCGTGGTGCACATACGGTTGTAGACTTTGAAGAGTCTCCAGACCATGCTGAATACCCATATGGCCGTCGTGATGATGAGTGGATGAAGCACACTTTATGGTTCTCTGCGGACAACCGTTTAGAGTACAAGCCAGTTCGTTACCGTCCATTGTCGGTTGACGCGATTCCACCTAAACCACGTACATTCTAATCAGGAGAATTCAGATGAGTAGAGGTACTCGTACATTTTATATCTACCGCTACGATCCTGACAAGGATAAAGCACCGTACATGCAAACTTTCAAACTTGAACTGACTGACAAGCACCGTATGTTGCTTGATGCACTTCTTGCATTGAAAGTACAGGACGAAACTTTAACGTTCCGTCGTTCATGTCGTGAAGGTATTTGTGGTTCTGATGGCGTAAACATCAATGGTAAAAACGGTTTGGCGTGTCTTTGGAACCTGAACGACTTACCAAATGAAATTACTGTTCGTCCATTGCCTGGTCTTCCTGTAGTGAAAGACCTAGTGGTTGACATGAACCAGTTCTATGATCAGTACAACAAGATCCATCCATTCTTGATCAACAACCAGCCTGCGCCTCCTAAGGAACGTTTACAGTCTCCTGAAGAGCGTGAGCATCTTGATGGTCTGTATGAGTGTATTCTTTGTGCATGCTGTTCAACTTCATGCCCGTCATTCTGGTGGAACCCGGACAAGTTCTTGGGCCCTTCAGCATTGTTGAACGCTTACCGCTTCATCATTGACTCGCGTGATACTGGAACGCAAGAGCGTTTGGCTCGTCTAGACGACCCGTTCTCATTGTTCCGTTGTAAAGGCATCATGAACTGTGTATCTGTATGTCCTAAAGGCTTGAATCCAACTAAAGCAATCGGTCACATCCGTAATATGCTTTTAGATATGGCAGGCTAATAGGCTGCTCTTTGCAGTTTAGAAAAAAGCACACCTTCAGGTGTGCTTTTTTTATGCAAACTATTGGAAAAATTAAAAAATCATAGGATAAAAATAAAGATACTATACTTAAAATGTATAAAGTTGAGTGAAACAGTCAGGAAAAGGGTAATGGCTTTGAGTGCCATATAAGAAGAACATGTGATTATTTTGGGTATTTATGATTTTTAGATGTAAAACTGACCTGAAAAATAGCAAGAACGATGTTATTATATAACGGAAATTTAAGGGGGGAGTGGATTGAAAGGTTTGCTCTCTTTTTATTTATCGGAAATGCTTAGGACTTAAGTCTACATTGAATCTATTTTTGAGATAAAGCACCATATATTAGAGTAAAATATCTGAACTGTATTTAGCCAATTTATGGAAGGTATGTGTCAAAAAAATCAATTGAAAAGTTGAGAACATGTTAGCATTTAGCCCATGACTATGTTTAAAAAATGCCACGCCAGGTACATTTTTTAAACACTGCATAATCAGGGACTGGTATATAAAAGGTAGACCCGAGTCGCTTTAGAAAAAATCTTTGTTAATGCTTGCTTTTTTCTAAGTCGATTTGCAAAAAATTGCCCGGTTTCGATCGGGTATTCAATGAGTGATGATGCCGCTGAGGGGCGTTATTGTTCATTAAACATATCAAGATTTTCTTGGTGTGGTGATAACGCCTCATGGCTTATGCCTTATGGGGGACTAGTATCATATTACCAATTTGATGCTAATAATCCTGGGTTTTGCTTAAAAAGCATCCTGAAAATGTTTTTGCAATAGGAAATGGGTCCACAAATGCAAGAAGTTGCTGACGCTCTGCGTCTTGACACTGAACTTTCCGCTGATAGTGCAGCGTATATTGAAGAACTTTATGAGCAGTATCTGACTGCTCCAGACTCAGTGGGTGCTGACTGGAGAGCGTACTTCGATAAATTCCCAAAAGGTGATCAACCACACAGTAATGTACGTGAGCAATTCCTACTTTTAGGTCGCAATTCAAGCCGTATTCAGCCTATTGTTCAGTCGACAGTCAGCTCAGAGCATGAACGTCGTCAAATTGGCGTGCTACAGCTGATTGCTGCGTACCGTAACCGTGGCCACCAGAAAGCAAAACTGGATCCATTAGGTTTGGCGAAGCGTGAAGTTGTGCCTGATCTAGATCTTGCTGCGCATGGTTTGACTCAGTCTGACTTAGACACAGTATTCAATACTGGTAACCTGGCGATCGGTAAAGAAGAAGCGACTTTGGCTGAAATGGTTCAGTCAATGGAAGCCACTTACTGTGGTTCAATCGGTGCTGAATACATGCACATCGTGGACACCAAAGAAAAACGTTGGATTCAACAACGTCTAGAAAGTGCACGCGGTCAATATGGCTTCAATGCTGATCAAAAGAAACATGTCCTTGAGCGTTTAACTGCAGCTGAAGGCCTAGAAAAATATCTTGGTAATAAATTCGTTGGTGCCAAACGTTTCGGCGTTGAAGGTGGTGAAGCATTCATCCCGATGGTCAACGAAATTATTCAGCGTGCAGGTTCTGTAGGCTGTAAAGAAGTTGTGATCGGTATGCCTCACCGTGGCCGTTTAAACCTTCTTGTTAACATCATGGGTAAGAACCCGGCTGACCTGTTTGGTGAGTTCGAAGGTAAATCTATTCATAAGAAAGGTTCTGGTGACGTTAAGTATCACCAAGGCTTCTCTTCAAACGTCATGACTCCGGGTGGCGAAGTTCACTTGGCATTGGCATTTAACCCGTCACACCTTGAAATCGTTGGCCCTGTGGTTGAAGGTTCGGTACGTGCACGTCAAGTACGTCGTAAAGACATTGGCGGCGATGACGTATTGCCACTAATCGTACACGGTGATGCTGCATTTGCAGGTCAGGGCGTTAACCAGGAAACTTTCCAGATGTCACAAACTCGCGGCTATACCGTGGGTGGTACAGTGCACATTGTGATTAACAACCAGGTTGGTTTCACGACGTCTGATCCACGTGACGCGCGTTCTACAGAATACTGTACTGACATCGCAAAAATGATTCAGGCACCGATCTTCCATGTCAATGGTGATGATCCTGAAGCTGTGGTATTCATTTCACAATTGGCACATGACTTCCGTCATACATTCCGTAAAGACGTTGTGATTGACATGTTCTGCTACCGTCGTCGTGGTCATAACGAAGCGGATGAGCCAGCTGCAACTCAACCAATGATGTATCAAGTGATTAACAAGAAAGCGACCACGCGTACGCTTTATGCTGATCAACTGGTACAGCAGGGTGTTCTTGATCGCGCAAGTGCAGATCAGATGGTTGAGAACTATCGTGCAGACCTGGAAGCGGGTAATCACGTTGCTAATGCACTGGTACTTGAACCAAACAAAAAAATGTTTGTGGACTGGACACCTTATTTAGGTCATGAGTACACAGACGAGTGGGATACAACTTTCCCAATCGAACGTCTAAAAGAGCTTGGCAAGAAAATGCGTGAGCTTCCTGAAGGCTTCGTAATGCAGCGTCAAGTTGCAAAAGTGATCGATGATCGTCTGAAAATGCAAACGGGCGAGATGCCATTGAACTGGGGTGCTGCTGAAACTCTGGCGTATGCAACTGTACTAGATGATGGTTACTTGCTTCGTTTAACGGGTGAAGACGTAGGTCGTGGTACTTTCTCACACCGTCATGCAAAACTGCATAATCAGGTAGATGGTTCAACTTATCTTCCACTGTGTAACCTGAAAGAAAACCAGCCGCGTACTGCAATCTATGACTCTTTGTTGTCAGAAATGGCTGTATTGGCATTTGAATATGGTTATGCGACGACTCTTCCTAAGAGTTTGATCATCTGGGAAGCACAATTCGGTGACTTCGCAAACTGTGCACAAGTTGTCATTGACCAGTTCATCTCATCTGGTGAAACCAAATGGGAGCGTGTATGTGGCTTAACTATGCTTCTTCCACACGGTTTTGAAGGTCAAGGTCCAGAACATTCATCTGCACGTTTGGAACGTTTCTTGCAGCTATGTGCTGAAGACAACATGCAAGTCATCACACCGACTACGCCTGCGCAGATTTTCCACGCATTACGTCGTCAAGCGATTCGTCCAATCCGTAAGCCATTGATTGTTACTTCGCCGAAATCTTTACTTCGTCACAAGCTTGCTGTATCTAGCCTTGAAGAGCTTGCAAACGGTACATTCCAAACCGTGATTGATGAAGTAGACAACATCAACAAGTCAGATGTAACCCGTCTGGTTCTGTGTGGTGGTAAGGTGTATTACGACCTAGTTGAAAAACGTCGTGAAAAAGAATTGAACAACACTGCAATTGTACGTATTGAACAATTATATCCATACCCAGAAAAACGCCTGGCAGAAGTGCTTGCGCAATATCCAAACGTTAAAGAACTTGTTTGGGCGCAAGAAGAACCGAAGAACCAAGGCGCTTGGTTGTTCATCGCACCGCGTCTATATGACGACGTGATGAAAGCGGGTAAACAAGTACGTATTAGCTATGCAGGCCGTGAAGCTTCTGCTGCACCGGCATGTGGTTCACCATATTTGCATGCAAAACAACAAGCTCAGCTCATCAACGACGCGCTTGCGATCGACGCTGAATAATCCAGGAGATTCTAAGTAATGGCAACCGAAATTAAAGCACCGGTATTCCCAGAGTCAGTTGCGGACGGTACGATCGCAACTTGGCACAAACAACCAGGTGAAGCAGTGTCACGTGATGAAGTGATCTGCGATATTGAGACTGATAAAGTTGTTTTAGAAGTTGTTGCTCCTGCAGACGGTACACTTGCATCTATTATTAAAGGTGAAGGCGATACTGTTCTTTCAGCTGAAGTCATTGCACAGTTTGAAGAAGGTGCTGTTTCTGGCGCTACGCAAACTCAAGCAGTTCAGTCTGAAGAGAAAGTTGAACAAGCTGCTGCGCAAACTGAAGCGGGTAATGCACCGATCGTTGAACGTCAACAAGTACAGGATCAGGCTCCAGCAGTGCGTAAAGCATTGACTGAATCTGGTGTTGCAGCTGCTGACGTTGCAGGTACAGGCCGTGGCGGTCGCATCACGAAAGAAGATGTGGCAAATCATCAAGCGAAACCGGCAGCACCTGCAGCGCAACCATTAAGCGTTGCAGTGGGCGAGCGTATCGAAAAACGTGTTCCTATGACTCGCCTTCGTAAGCGTGTTGCTGAACGTTTACTTGCAGCGACTCAAGAAACTGCAATGTTGACCACGTTCAACGAAGTGAACATGAAACCAATCATGGAAATGCGTGCTCAATACAAAGATGCATTCGAGAAGCGTCATGGTGCGCGTCTTGGCTTCATGTCATTCTTCGTTAAAGCAGCAACTGAAGCACTTAAACGCTATCCAGCGGTAAATGCTTCAATTGATGGCGATGACATCGTGTATCACGGTTACTACGACATCGGTGTTGCAGTTTCATCTGAGCGTGGTCTAGTGGTTCCTGTTCTTCGTGATACAGACCGCATGAACTATGCTGAAGTTGAAAATGGCATCCGTGCATATGCTGGCAAGGCACGTGACGGTAAACTGGGTATCGAAGATATGACTGGCGGTACATTCACCATTACTAATGGTGGTACTTTCGGTTCATTGCTTTCTACACCAATTCTAAATACGCCACAAACTGCGATTCTGGGTATGCACAAAATCCAGGAACGTCCGATGGCGGTGAATGGTCAAGTAGAAATCTTGCCAATGATGTACCTTGCACTGTCTTATGACCACCGTTTAATCGATGGTAAAGAAGCAGTTGGTTTCCTTGTAACAATCAAAGAATTGTTAGAAGAGCCGGCGCGTCTTATCCTTGATCTTTAATTTTTAAGAATATATTTATGGGCTTAGGGAAAAAACTCTAGGCTCATTTTTGGAGATAAACATGTCTCAATTCGATTTAGTCGTAATTGGTGGTGGCCCGGGCGGCTACGAAGCAGCAATTCGTGCAGCTCAACTTGGTTTCAAAGTTGCGTGTATTGAAAAACGTATTCATAAAGGTAAACCCTCTTTAGGCGGTACTTGCTTGAACGTGGGTTGTATCCCGTCTAAAGCATTACTTGACTCTTCTCATCGTTATGAAGATACCGTTCAGCATCTAGATGATCATGGTATTACGACCGGTGACGTTAAATTTGATCTTTCTAAAATGCTGGCTCGTAAAGACAAAGTTGTAGATCAATTGACTGGCGGTATCGATCAATTACTTAAAGGTAATGGTATCGAGTGGTTAAAAGGTACGGGTAAACTGCTTGCAGGTAAAAAAGTAGAATTTGTTTCTCACGAAGGTGAAACTCAAGTTTTAGAGCCTAAATATGTGATTCTTGCGACGGGTTCTGTACCAGTAAATATTCCAGTGGCTCCTGTAGATCAAGACTTAATCGTTGATTCTACTGGCGCACTTGAATTCCCAGAAGTACCTAAGCGTTTAGGTGTGATTGGTGCGGGCGTGATCGGTCTTGAGCTTGGTTCAGTATGGCGTCGTTTAGGTGCAGAAGTTGTTGTATTTGAAGCAATGGATACATTCTTGCCAATGGCTGATAAAGCTTTGGCAAAAGACTTCCAAAAACTGTTAACTAAGCAAGGTATGGATATCCGTATCGGTGCAAAAGTTGCAGGTACTGAAATCAACGGTCGTGAAGTAACGGTTAAATATAACCAAGCTGGTGAAGACAAAACTGAAACTTTCGATAAATTGATCGTTTGTGTCGGTCGTCGTGCCTATGCTGAAGGTTTATTGGCTGATGATTCAGGCATTAAATTGACTGAGCGTGGTTTGGTTGAAGTCAACGATTGGTGTGCAACTTCGGTTGAAGGTGTATACGCGATTGGTGACTTGGTACGTGGTCCAATGCTTGCACATAAAGCAATGGAAGAAGGCGTAATGGCAGTTGAACGTATTCACGGTCATGCTGCACAAGTGAACTATGACACGATCATTTCTGTAATTTACACACACCCAGAAGCGGCGTGGGTAGGTTTAACAGAACAGCAAGCGACTGAAAAAGGTCACGAAGTTAAAACTGGCCAATTCGGTTTTGCTGTGAACGGTCGTGCTTTAGCTGCGGGTGAAGGTGCTGGTTTCGTTAAGTTTGTTGCTGATGCAAAAACTGACCGTCTACTTGGTATGCACGTGATCGGACCTGCTGCGTCTGATATCGTTCACCAAGGTATGATCGCACTTGAGTTTGTATCTTCAGTTGAAGATCTACAGTTGATGACTTTCGGTCACCCGACATTCTCTGAAGTGGTACATGAAGCTGCACTTGCAGTTGATGGTCGCGCGATTCACGCGATCCAACGTAAGCGTAAGTAATTCGAAAAAAGAGCGACTTAGGTCGCTCTTTTTACATTTCATGGTTGTTTTTATTGGAACAATCATCTAAAAATAAAGATAACGATTTTAAGAAATGCTGGTACTGCTTTGACGGACGTCTGGGTGCTAGTGGGTTATAACAAGGCAAAGAAGTAATAAAAGGTTATTCAATGAATTTACATGAGTATCAAGCAAAAGCGCTATTAAAAAAATATGGTATGCCTGTACAGGAAGGGATACTTGCCACCAATGCCGATGAAACGGTGCATGCTTTCGAGCAGTTGGGTGGAAAGTTTGCAGTATTGAAAGCACAGGTGCATGCGGGTGGCCGGGGTAAGGCTGGTGGGGTAAAAGTAGTGAAATCGGCTACTGAGGCTGCTGAATATGCCAACCAGATTATTGGTTCACGCTTGGTGACTTATCAGACTGATGCCAATGGTCAGCCGGTCAATAGCATTTTAGTCTCGGAAGATGTTTATCCGGTTGAACGCGAGCTGTACTTGGGCGCTGTGGTGGATCGCTCGACTCGCCGCATCACTTTTATGGCATCGACTGAGGGCGGTGTTGAAATTGAGAAAGTGGCCGAAGAAACCCCTGAAAAAATTATTAAAGTTGAGGTTGATCCTTTAGTCGGCTTAATGCCATTTCAGGCACGCGAAGTTGCTTTTGCACTTAAACTCAAAGATGGACAAATCAATCAGTTTGTTAAAGTAATGACAGCTGCTTATCAGGCATTTGTAGACAATGATTTTGCTCTTTTTGAAATCAATCCGCTGTCTGTGCGTGAAAATGGCGACATTCTGTGTGTCGATGCCAAAATCGGAATTGATTCGAATGCGCTGTACCGTTTGCCTGAAGTGGCCGCATTACGTGATAAGTCTCAGGAAAATGAACGTGAGCTAAAAGCGTCTGAGTTTGATCTGAACTATGTAGCGTTGGAAGGTAACATTGGTTGTATGGTCAATGGTGCCGGTCTTGCCATGGCAACCATGGATATTATTAAGCTTTATGGCGGTCAACCAGCCAACTTCCTGGATGTTGGTGGTGGTGCGACCAAAGAGCGCGTGATTGAAGCCTTTAAAATTATCTTGGCAGATACTTCTGTGCAGGGTGTATTGATTAATATTTTTGGTGGAATTGTGCGTTGTGACATGATTGCTGAAGCAATTATTGCAGCGGTTCAGGAAGTAAATGTGACCGTTCCTGTGGTTGTTCGCCTCGAAGGCAACAATGCGGAACTGGGTGCAAAATTACTGGATGAATCAGGTTTGAAATTGATTTCTGCACATGGTCTTGCTGACGCTGCAGAAAAAATCGTTGCTGCTGTAAAAGCTTAAAGGGGTATTGATCATGAGCGTATTAGTTAATAAAGACACTAAAGTATTGGTACAGGGCTTTACAGGTAAAAACGGTACATTCCATTCTGAACAGGCTCTGGCCTATGGTACCAAAGTTGTGGGTGGTGTAACCCCAGGTAAAGGTGGTCAAACCCATCTAGAATTGCCTGTATTTAATACCATGCGTGAAGCGGTGAAAGAAACAGGTGCAGATGCTTCGGTGATTTATGTTCCGGCCCCCTTTGTACTGGATTCTATTGTTGAAGCGGTTGATTCTGGCATTGAGTTAATTGTGGTGATCACTGAAGGTGTACCGACCATCGACATGCTTAAAGCCAAGCGTTATCTGGAAACCAATGGTAATGGCACACGTCTCATCGGACCAAACTGTCCGGGTATTATTACGCCAGGTGAATGTAAGATCGGGATCATGCCGGGACATATTCATCAGCCGGGTAAAATCGGGATTATCTCGCGTTCAGGCACATTGACTTATGAGGCTGTGGCGCAAACTACAAAACTCGGTTTAGGTCAGTCGACCTGTATCGGGATTGGTGGTGACCCGATTCCGGGCATGAACCAGATTGACTGCTTGAAACTGTTCCAGGAAGATCCACAAACTGAAGCTATCATTATGATTGGTGAGATTGGCGGTACTGCGGAAGAAGAAGCTGCGGAATATATTCAATCGAATGTGACTAAGCCAGTTGTTGGTTATATTGCGGGTGTGACTGCACCTAAAGGCAAACGTATGGGTCACGCAGGTGCGATTATTTCAGGTGGTAAGGGCACAGCAGAAGAAAAGTTTGCTGCCTTTGAGCGTGCGGGTATGGCGTATACACGTAGTCCAGCCGAACTTGGTTCAACCATGCTGCAAGTATTAAAAGATAAAGGTTTAGTTTGATATTCACATTAGACCTTTAATAAAAAGCTCCCAGATGGGAGCTTTTTTATATCTCAGTCTATTTTTAAGTTTTAGCTTTAAGGCTTTGGGTCATCCCATTAATATCTCCACCCTGAATACCGAGCTCACTCATCAGGCTGTCAATGAGCGGTGCCTGGCTACGATAACGCAGGGCGCTATTCACCACCTGATCTGAAAGAGCAACATTACTATTCTCATGATGGGCATCTGCCTGACAGGCACCGGCATGACCGCCATGTAGGCCATTCACCTGGAGAATCTTGATATCATCAATATTCTCCATTGGCTTGACACTTTCTCTGATAATTTCAGGCAAGTATTTCAGCATGGCCAGACGAATCTGCATTTCGACCTGTTCAGGTGACAGGACGTTATTGGCTTCATTGACCGCACGTGTACCTTCAGCATCCACCTGATACTGTTTCTCCATTGCCTGAGCCAATAGAATTTTCGCATCCGCTTCGCCCTTGGCTTTAAGGCGGACTTTTTCTGCTTCCGCCTCAGCCGCAATCCGCACTGCTTCTGCATCATCTGCTGCCGCTTGTTTGCCAGCTTCAGCGGCAACTGTAATGGCAATTGCATCTTTTTCAGCATGTTCTTTGGCTGCGACCAGCTCAACTGCCTTTTGACGCTCTGCTTGCTGGATTTGACGTACGGTGATGACTTCTTCTTCCGCTTTTACCGCTTGTGCACGCGCCTGATCGGCTTGCGCTTTGGCTTCAGATTCGGCGCGAGATTTTTCTGCAATGGCAATGGCACGATCCTGTTCGGCCAGCTCAATAGTTTTCTTTTGTTCGACTTGGGCTTTTTGAATCAGCTGCGCTTTTTGGATATTCTCATTTTCTACATCACGGGCCGCTAAAATACGCTTGAGGTCGACTTCTCGTTCAGCGGCAATTTGTGCTTCTTCTGCTTCACGTTTTTTGCCGGCTTCCTGAGCGGCAATTTCAGCCAGCTGTTCAGCACGGCGAATGGCAATTTCACGTTCTTGTTGCAGTTTGGCATATTCTTCTTCACGAATAATTTGCAGGCGCGCCTGTTCAGCTTCCAGATTTTTGGTTTTAATCGCCAGATCGGTATCCTGTTCAATATGGTTGCGCTTACGACGACGGTCTTCAATGGTTTCAGTGAGCTTGGTCAGACCTTCAGCATCAAACGCATTTTGCGGATTGAAGTATTTAAATCCGGTCTGATCCAGTCCAGTCAGGGAAACGGTTTCCAATTCCAGACCATTTTTATGTAAATCTTCTGAAACGACTTGCTGAACTTTTTGCACGAAATCGACGCGTTTTTCATGCAGTTCTTCCATGGCCATTTCTGCCGCCACTGCGCGCAGTGAATCAACAAATTTACCTTCCACCAGATTTTTCAGTTCATTCGGTGACATGGTTTTTTGACCAAGGGTTTGTGCTGCGGTGGCAATTGAATCTGCGGTAGGTTTGACCCGCACATAGAATTCAGCCATGACATCCACGCGCATACGGTCACGGGTAATCAGTGCCTGATCATCTGCACGGCGCACTTCAAGACGCAGGGTGTTCATATTGACTTGAATAATTTCATGCAAGACTGGGAGCACGATTGCGCCTCCGCCCAAAATCACCTTTTCACCACCCCAACCGGTACGCACAAAGGAGATTTCTTTACTGGAGCGGCGGTATAGGCGCGCAATGATGAGACCGAAGGTCACCAGTGCTGCAAAAATAATTCCAGAAATAATTAAAATATTATATAAATCAAAAGTTAACATTGTTATAAAGTCTCAGTTTGGTTCTGGCTGAATAAAATTAGAGTGCAGTGGCTTGAAAGCCATTTTTGGTTTTATGGGTCAGTACGACATTCTGACCTTGATTTAAAATTTGATTGGTTTCTGGTTCGACTAAAACATAATGGGTCTGGCCATGCTGATCCCGGACTTTGGCTTGCGCAGGAGAGTTGACTTTGGCATCACCCAGAATAATGATTGCGGTACGCCCAATAAGCTCGTCACTATAAATGGCAGAAGTTTCATCTTGAGGCATAAGCTTGCTGGCAGCCATGGCAAGCCAGCGCACTATCGGCATACACAGAAACAGACAGGCTGGGGAAATTAGCCATACATTGAAGAGCTGGCTGGTCAGGCGTTCAAATATTCCCTGAATCAATAAACCACTTAGGCCATAACTGGTCAGAAAAATGATGAGCCAGATAAATAAAGGCAGACGTCCCAGATATAACCAGTCAAATACTTTGGTGAAAAAGCCGGGATGTTGATCCGGATTAATTTCTGGTTGCAGGGGGTCTTCAGGCAAAAACTGTTCTAACATATTCTGCGAGCCGCCACCGAGCAGCAGTAATATGCATTCCAGTGCAGCAAACATCAGCATCAGACTCAGGCTGATACTAAATACGATATTTGACGGATGAGTAAACAGTTCCCACATTTTTTATCTCTATAATTATGTTTTAGGAAAAGTGTAAGGAAGCCTCTGATGCTATAACGATAGCAGTAATTATTAATTTTGTATGCAAAAAAATAACAAAAAACCTTATAAACAAGGATTGAATATATTATGTATTTAATAATTATTGAACTATTAAAGTTAATAGTAAACTATAAGAAGCTAACTGGATGTTTGAGCAAGTGATGCCATAGCGGCAATAGGAATTCTGAATAGCATGGCATTCTGTGTGTGCTTGCCTGAGAAAGTATAGAGATACATCGACCTGAGTATCTCCAAATTTTTCTGTTCAAGTTTAAAGTAGGGCAGTCTGAATCCGGACTTTCATATCTAGAGTCTGTTGCAGAATATAGTGTTGCATCCATTTGACTTGTTCGCCCATAGGATTGACCTTGACTGCAGTATTCAGGAAGTCGAGATCAGGCTGCTTGAAAAGCTGCTTTTGCAAGGTTTGCTCCAAAATCTGACTGTTGGTTGTCAAAGGTAATGCCACTAGATAGAACGCTTTAGGATAATTATAAAAGGCATATAATAAGTTAAAGGCTTTTTGATCACCTTTGAGGTTGCCAGCACCAATTTCGTAAGCTGCGTTCTGGTTACTATAAGTAACGCCGATTAGAAATTCCCAATGACCTTCTTGCAAACGCAGACCAAACTGTAATCCAATTTGATCCGCGGTCAGCTCGTGTTGCAGATAGATATTTAGAGGCTTGCCATCATCACTGAAGGGTTCTTGCAAGACTAAAATATATTGCTGATGCTGATAAATATAACCAGCAAGCTGGGCCTGTTCCAGACGGGTTTTTACAGTGGTGAGATCAAAAGCGCTATAGGGCATAAACGAAGTATATCAATAGGGAGAATTGAGTCTTACTCTAGTAATTTTTTAACTATTTGAGAACCACTACTTTAGATTATTTTCCTAGGATTTTATTGGCTTAGCGACAGGTTAATATATACCTCTACCACACAATATCCTCGCTTGAATTGTGCAAATCATTGATTCATAAAAACTGATATTCATTATTGATGAATTTTTATATGAGCTTTTGATATATCAATATCATAAAACAAGCAATGGATAGGATAAGTAAATCACTATAATGAATATAAATTTTCAAAAGTGTCATAAGTACACGTTTTTCTAAGCTGGTGTTGTCCATGTCGTTAAATGAGGAAAGACTTACTCATCTCAAACAGCTTGAAGCTGAGAGTATTCATATCATCCGCGAAGTTGCTGCCGAGTTTGAAAATCCGGTCATGCTGTATTCGATTGGTAAAGATTCAGCGGTCATGCTGCATCTTGCGCTAAAAGCGTTCTACCCAGCAAAACTTCCATTTCCATTATTACATGTCGATACAGGCTGGAAGTTTAAAGACATGATCACTTTCCGGGACAACATGGCGAAAACCCATGGTTTCGATTTGATCGTGCATCAGAATAAAGAAGGGGTTGAGGCAGGTATTAACCCGTTCGAACACGGTAGTTCTAAATATACCGACATCATGAAAACTCAGGGCTTAAAACAGGCTCTGGATAAATATGGTTTTGATGCTGCTTTTGGTGGCGCGCGCCGTGATGAAGAAAAATCACGTGCGAAAGAACGTGTTTATTCATTCCGTGATTCGAAACATCGTTGGGATCCGAAAAACCAGCGTCCAGAACTTTGGAATCTTTATAACGGTAAAGTGAATAAAGGCGAAAGTATTCGTGTATTCCCATTATCTAACTGGACTGAGTTGGATATCTGGCAATATATCTATTTAGAAAGTATTCCATTAGTACCACTTTATTTGGCTGCAGAACGTCCTGTGGTTGAACGTAGTGGCACACTTATTATGGTTGATGATGAACGTATGCCTTTAAAAGAAGGTGAAGTTCCACAAATGAAATCGGTACGTTTCCGTACTTTGGGTTGTTATCCATTAACAGGTGCTGTGGAATCTACAGCCAATACCTTGCCGGAAATTATTCAGGAAATGTTGCTGGCAACCAGTTCTGAGCGTCAAGGTCGTATGATTGACCATGATGAAGCAGGCTCGATGGAGAAGAAGAAGCAGGAAGGCTACTTCTAATATCTATAAATCTCCCCCTAACCCCCTCTTTATGAAAGCGGGGGACTCCCAAAATAAAATGGAGGAAAGTCCTCCTTTATCAAAGGAGGACTTAGGTGGATTTAGATTTAACCGATTTCTAAAGAATATGTGGAGCTTTGAGCGATGTCTCATCAATCTGATTTAATCAGCCAAGATATCTTGGGCTATCTGAAACAACATGAAAATAAAGATCTATTGCGTTTCCTGACTTGCGGTAACGTGGACGATGGTAAATCGACGTTGATTGGTCGTCTGCTGTACGATTCAAAATTGATTTATGAAGATCAATTACAGGCCGTGACCCGTGACTCGAAAAAAGTCGGTACGACTGGCGATGCACCTGACTTGGCGCTTCTGGTCGATGGTTTACAAGCAGAGCGTGAGCAAGGCATTACCATTGATGTAGCATATCGTTATTTCTCGACAGAAAAACGTAAATTCATCATCGCGGATACGCCGGGACACGAACAGTACACCCGTAACATGGCAACAGGTGCGTCGACGTGTGATCTTGCGATCATTTTGATTGATGCGCGTTATGGTGTGCAAACCCAGACGCGTCGTCATACCTTTATTGCGAGTTTGCTCGGGATCAAGAACATCATTGTTGCGATTAACAAGATGGACTTGGTGGAATTCTCTGAAACACGTTTCAATGAAATCCAAGCTGAATATGCGGCATTCGTTGCACAATTGGGCGACCGTAAGCCAAGCAATATCATCTTTACCCCTATTTCTGCATTGAATGGCGATAACGTAGTGAACAAGTCAGCCAATACGCCGTGGTACACTGGTGAAACGCTGATGGGTACGCTTGAATCAGTAGAAATTAACCGTAGTTCAGCGAAGCAGGATTTCCGTTTCCCTGTGCAATACGTCAACCGTCCGAACCTCGACTTCCGTGGTTTCTGCGGTACGATCGCACTCGGTGATATCAATGTTGGCGATACTGTAACGGCATTGCCATCAGGTAAGTCGTCTACGGTGAAAGAAATCGTCACTTTTGATGGCAATCTTGAGCATGCCGTTGCAGGTCAGGCAGTGACTTTAACGCTTAACGATGAAATTGATATTTCACGTGGTAACGTATTAATTCGTGCTGATCAAGCGGTTCCAAATATTTCACGTTCAGTTCAAGCGACTGTAGTGTGGATGGCGGATCAACCGCTGGTGATTGGCAAGCTGTACAACATCAAGATTGGTACGCAAACCGTTCCGGCAAAAGTAACGGCGATTCATTACCGTACCAACGTCAACACATTGGAAAAAGTTCAGGTAGATAAGCTTGAGCTGAATGCAATTGCCAATGTAACTGTTGAATTTGATGCACCAGTAGTCTTTGACCGTTATCAAGACAGCCGTTTTACCGGTTCGTTTATTTTCATCGATCGTTTAAATAACGTGACGATTGGTGCGGGTATGGTGGAAGAATCAGTTGAATGGTCTGCACACGATGAGCCTGTCACTGCAGAAGCACGTGCGGCACGTTTGGGTCAAAAACCTGCTGCGGTGACTGTATCTGGTAAAGCTTTGGAAAATGCTCAGGCGCTAGAAAGCTTGCTGATTCAGCAAGGGATCGTTGCTATTGCTAAAGCAGGTTTGAATGCGGAGCAGGTTGCACTGGTTCGTGAAACTGGTGTGGTTGTGATTACCGATGCTGCTGAAGGTACAGACACGACTTTAACCGTAGATACAGTTGAAGAACTTGCTGAGAAGATTGTGGAATTGGTTCGTCTTTAAGACTGGACTGATTTGAAGAAACCCGCTCAAAAGCGGGTTTTTTATTGCCTAAATTTTGATTGCATGAAAATCATTCGATTAGTCAAAATGTGATCTTTCAATTTACTAGTCAATTAATACAATACTCCCTAGATTTGGGGAATATATGAAAAATTAATATTGCTGGCTGGCTTGTGTGTGGCTTTTGGAGCTGAAGCCAAACAGAGCAGCCAAAGCGTTGAAGCAATCAAGCAAAAAATAATCCAGCAGTCGATTGAGAATTATCCGGGAAATTGTCCGTGTCCTTACAATACTGCAAGTAATGGTAGTCGTTGTGGTAAGCGTAGTGCTTATAATCGTGCAGGCGGATATGCGCCGCTGTGTTATCCGGAAGATGTGAGTGATCGAATAGTAAAGGAATATAAAGGGCGTAGTTAATTAAAGGCTCCGTATTTAGATAGTGAGCTAAAAGAAATATTTTTGTTAGATTTGGCTTCACATGGGTAATTATTCATAAGAATCATTGAGGACTAAGGCCAGAATTGCTTTCATTTCAGTTAAACTTTTCACGCCTGCAATCCTTTTAATAATTTCTCCATTTCTAAAAATAAGCGTAGAAGGCAAACCATAGGCATTATAGCGCAAGGTTAAAATCGGAGACTGATCCACATTGATCTTGCCAAATTTAACTTCAGGATTTACCTCAGCATAGTATGTCGCCAGTTCGGCAAAGATCGGAAAATTCTGAACACAGGGCTTGCACCAGTCTGCATAAAAGCGAATCACGGCAAAACCTTCAAACCACTCAAAATCACTGTAATTGTTTTCGTTATATTCGATCACTTGGGTCATAGTTGGCCTATTATCAATTTCCTGAATAGTCCCCCGATTATACATAAGTCCGATGTAGCTTCATTCCTCATGCTAACTATGTTCAAATAAGTCCAAGATATATGAAATGCATAGATTAGGGAAAGAAATCATGTCGCAACAAACCATGCAGCAAGTCATTATTACAGAACCAGGTGGTGTCGATAAACTCGCTTATGAAACGGTGACTTTACCTGAACCTAAAGCAGATGAAGTTCTGGTGAAAGTTCATGCCTTTGGTATTAACCGTCCAGATATCCTGCAGCGTCAAGGCTTATATCCGATGCCGAAAGGGGTAACGCCAGTTCCTGGCTTGGAAGTGGCAGGTGAGGTGGTTGCGATTGGTAGTGATGTAAGTCAGTTTAAAGTTGGTGATCAAGTCTGTGGTTTGACCAATGGTGGCGGTTATGCTGAATATTGCGTCATACCTGAAAGCCAGACCTTGAATATTCCTGAAGGCGTAAGTTTTGTACAGGCAGCGGCCATTCCTGAAACTTTCTTTACTGTATGGGCGAACGTGTTCCAGATGGGTAAGGCCAAAGCAGGGGAAACTGTACTGGTACATGGTGGAACGAGCGGGATTGGTACGACTGCTTTAATGTTATGTAAATCACTCGGAATCAAAACTTTTGCAACTGTCGGTTCAGATGAAAAAGTTGCGGCTATTTCTGATTTAACCACGGCTATTAATTATAAAACTCAGGACTTTGAGCAAGTTATTAATGAAGCCACTGACAATGGTGGTGTCGATGTCATTTTAGATATGGTCGGTGCACCATATTTAGAGCGTAATTTGAATTTGTTGCGCCGTGATGGACGTCTGGTCTATATCGCTTTCTTGGGTGGTGCCAAGGCCAAAGAAGTCAAACTGGGTCAAATCATGATGAAACGTCTGACCATTACCGGTTCGACCATGCGTGCACGCAGCACGGCTGAAAAAGCGGAAATTGCACAAGGCCTGAAAGAGCAGATTGCACCATTGTGGGCAAAAGGCGAATGTCTCCCGATGATCTATAAAACGTTTAAGTTCGATCAGATTCAGGATGCCCATGCCACAATGGATACTGGAGAGCATGTGGGTAAAGTTGTAGTTGAAATTATTTAATACGAGATAAGTGATTCAAAAAAAGCCAGTAATTTTACTGGCTTTTTTTAATTTTAAGTAAAATATTATTACAAATAAATATATAAAATCTTGAATAAAAATTAAAAAATGTTAACTGTTCGACACAACCTGTCAATTATGACACGTAAATTGCATGTATAGATAATTCCGACCAAATGGTTAAACATTCACATGAATGTGAGAGGGAAAATAAGATGAAAATTATTTCAACAGCATACAGTTCAAAACATAGTTTAAAAGCATTACGACGTATTCATAAAATGATTATTCGCGGAACTATCAGCTGGGCAGAGTTACATAAAATGTATCGGGCGATGCTGCATCTGGAGCGTTATATAGAAAGATTAACAATACAAAATCGTCATTCAAGCAAGAAAGCATCCAGAAAATCCAAATAAGATCTTGTATTTTTAGGGTGAATAAAGGATCAAAATCTGATGCAAAAAAATATCTTAGACTTTGTCCTAATATTATTCACTGATCGGCATTCAGTATAATCATTCAACATCTAGCGATAAATAAGTACATGAGAATGTATTAAGTGGGGATTTATGAAGCGCCCAGCTTCAACACATGAGCGTCTTGCAGAGCGTTTAGCCAGAATTTTGACCAAATTAAACGTCGGATATCAACTCCGGGCTGCAGAGCTAGCTGCAGAATTTCAAGTCAGCACCCGTACCATTGAGCGTGATTTTGATCGTCTAGGCTCTTACTTACCCTTACTTCAAGATGAACAGAAACGATATTATCTGGAACCCTCTTATTTAGGGCGCTTTAAATTGCAGGATATCCAGACCTTTGCCCAGCTTTCGGGGATCAGTGAGCTGTATCCGGCGCTGGATATGTCTTTTATGCGTGAATTGCTGGATGAGCGGGCAAATCAGGTATTTTCGGCAAAAGGCTATTATTTTGAAGATGCCAAACAGTTTGCCGAACATTTCAAGTTGCTTGCAAGCGCAATCTATAAACGTCAGCAGGTTGAGTTGCAATATTCAGATCAATTGCGAATCATTAAGCCTTATCGCTTGATTCACCATCATGGTATCTGGTATCTGGTGGGCGTAGATCAGGACAAGTTGCGCACTTATCGCTTAAGTCAGGTGCAACAGCTCAAGCTGGTTTCTAAGGCGGAGAGCTTTGCGCATGATCCTGAAATACTGAAAATGCTGGCAGATGAAGACAGCATCTGGTTTGGGCAGCAAAAGCAGCAAGTCTTAATCAGGGTACAACCTGGAGTCGCGGTCTTTTTTAAAGAGCGCCGTTTATTTCCAGAACAGCAGATCGAGCAGGAAACTGGGACTGGAGAGTTAGTGATTAGTTGCCAGATTCGTCATGAAATGCAGTTGCTACCTTTGGTGCGTTACTGGTTGCCTTATGTGAAAATTATTGAGCCGATTCATTTCCAGCAAAAACTGGAACAGGATTTGCAGGGATATTTACGTTCTGCTGGATGATATTGAGAACGTAGAGCAGGGTAGCTTAATTAATGATCATGCTTTAAATGGAAATTTAATTTACTTATTTTTTTGATTTACTAAATTACAGGCATAAAAAAACCAGCTTTCGCTGGGTTCTTTATTTGCACCATCTTTCTGTAGTAGAAGAATGGTGCCCGAGGCCAGACTCGAACTGGCACGCTTTGTGGGCGGGGGATTTTAAATCCCCTGTGTCTACCGATTTCACCACTCGGGCTTTAACAAGATGGAGGCGGAGGTCGGAATCGAACCGGCGTCCACGGAGTTGCAGTCCGCTGCATGACCACTCTGCCACCCCGCCGCGTCTTGTTGATGCGTATATTAGCAAGCTCAGAAAAAAAAACAATAGTGTATTCATCTGTATGCGCATAAAAACATCATCTGGCGGAAAATATTTAAATTATTCATGTAGAATGTGCAAAATTGATTCATATCAACACTTGGGAGAAGTGCCGTGGCATTAGTTCTAGACGGTCGTGCATTGGCGAAGCAAATTGAAGCTGACTTGTTTACTCGCGTAGAAGCGCTGAAAGCAAAATCAGGTCGTACTCCAATTCTTGCGACGATTTTGGTAGGTGACGATGGTGCATCTGCAACTTATGTTCGCATGAAAGGCAATGCCTGCCGCCGTGTTGGTATGGATTCACTCAAAGTGGAACTTCCTAAAGAAACCACAACTGAAGAATTATTGGCTGAAATTGAAAAATTAAATGCAAATCCTGATGTGCACGGTATTCTGCTTCAGCACCCGGTTCCTGCGCAAATTGATGAGCGTGCCTGTTTCGATGCAATCTCGCTTGAAAAAGACGTAGATGGTGTCACTTGCCTGGGCTATGGTCGTATGGCAATGGGTGAGGCAGCCTATGGTTCAGCGACGCCTGCGGGTATTATGACTATCCTGAAAGAAAACAACATTGAAATCGCTGGTAAACATGCGGTAGTTGTAGGTCGTTCTGCAATTTTGGGTAAACCAATGGCTGCGATGCTGCTAGAAGCGAATGCAACCGTAACCATTTGCCATTCACGTACTCAAGATCTTGCAAGCTTTGTTAAGCAAGCAGATATCATTGTCGGTGCGGTAGGTAAAGCAGAATTAATTCAAAAAGACTGGATCAAACAAGGTGCAGTGGTTGTTGATGCTGGTTTCCATCCACGTGATGGCGGTGGTGTTGGTGATATCCAACTTGTTGGCATTGAAGAAATTGCTTCTGCTTACACACCAGTTCCGGGTGGTGTAGGTCCAATGACGATTACCACTTTAATCCGTCAAACGGTTGAAGCTGCTGAGAAAGCGCTAGGTTAATAAACAGGCCTCTCCCTGACCCTCTCCTGAAAGGAGAGGGGGAAGTTCATTGTGAAAATAATGGATGCTCCTTCTCCCTATGGGAGAAGGCTGGGATGAGGGTAATATCTAAAATATAAGAGTTCTTCTGACACATATAACGAATAAAAATCCAATGAGCTGTACTTTCCAATTTCCTAAAGCCCCTGAGCATTTACTCCAAGCCTTGCACCAAGTCATTCCGAATTGTGAATTAATGGCACAGCAACTGCCAGAAACACCGATTTCACTTTGGCTAATTCCACCCGTATTTCCAACTGATAAACTTGATGATGAAGTGATTCGTCGCATTTGGAATGATACACCATACTGGATCTTTTGTTGGGCCTCAGGCTTGGCGATGGCGCAGTGGCTATTGGCAGAGCCGCATCATGTTAAAGACAAAGTAGTTTTGGATTTTGGGGCGGGATCGGGCGTAGTTGCCATTGCGGCGAAAATGGCAGGTGCAAAACGTGTGATCTGCTGTGATATCGATCAAGTTAGTCTAGATGCCTGTCGTGCCAATGCAGAGCTAAATGATGTCGAGCTTGAATATCTGGATGACCTATATAAGGCAGAGAAGGTGGATATTTTATTAGCCGCAGATGTGCTCTATGATCAATGTAACCGTTTCTTCCTGGATGAGTTTTTAAAATTTGCACCTGAGGTGTGGGTTGCAGACAGTCGGGTAAAAAACTTTAGTCATCCTCAGTATGAAAAACTGGATGAGCGTAGTGCAACGACCTGGCCGGATTTGGATGAATCGCCCGAATTTCGTAATGTCAGTTTCTATAAAACACGTTAAATTTAAAAAATTAAAAAGGGCACTAGGCCCTTTTTGATTGTCTTACTCTGATTAAGTAACTAAGTGTCAGATATTAAGAACAGGTATAACGAATAACCCGCATGGTCGTAGGGCGGGCTTCTAAAGCTTCGCGTGCACCCGGGTTCTCGCTATTATGTAAATCAGGCGTATTGCTCAAGCTGATTTGCGTGCGGCTATTACCCAGTTGGCGGCCATAGTTTTCCTGTTCCGCAGTTGGATTGGAAATTTCATTGGTGCTTAAAATCTGGATGTTGTAAGTTTTGGAATTTCCTAATACGTGTCTGCAAGCGGCTTGCAAGCGATTTTCATCCTGGCTTGGTCGTCCTGAGAGGGTGTAGCTCAAGGTTGCTGTATTGCCTGAACGTTCCAGAATTTCATAGCCACTTTGTCCATTGAATTGATGGGGTGTGGTCTGGCATGCGCTCAGTACAAAACTGCTTGCAGCCACAGCCAAAATTACTGTTGTTCTTTTCATATTTATAGTTCCTGAAGTCTTGGCTTAAGTATGCCATATTTTGCTTAAACTGCTGCTCTGGTCAATTGTGATCAATTGTTTAAACAGCCAATAAAAAAGGCCGCTTACGCGACCTTTTTTAATTAAATCAGCAATTAAGCAGATTTAACCGCAGCAATAAGTTCTGCTTGACGAGTTTTTAACGCTTCCGGTAAACGCTCACCTAGCTTGTCGAACAATTCAGTATGGCTTTCAAGTTCTTTGATCCATTGATCTTTATCTTGAGAAGTTACTAGGTCAAATTGTTCTTTAGTGAAGTCAGAACCAGTCCAGTTCAACTGTTCATAAGTAGGAACTAGGCCAATTGGTGTTTCAACAGCCTCAGCACGACCTTCACAACGGTCAATGATCCACTCAAGAACACGCATGTTTTGACCGAAACCAGGCCATACGAAGTTGCCTTCAGCATCACGACGGAACCAGTTCACGTTGTAGATACCTGGAAGTTTGTTGCCAGCAGCGGCAGCTTTCGCGCCCACTTGCTCGCCCATTTCTAACCAGTGCGTGAAGTAATCCGCCATGTTGTAGCCAGCGAATGGCAGCATCGCGAACGGGTCACGACGAACGATACCTTGTTGGCCAACAGCAGCAGCAGTGGTTTCAGATCCCATAGTCGCAGCTTTGTAAACACCGTCAACCCAGTCAAATGCTTCTGAAATTAGAGGCACTGTGTCTGCACGACGACCACCGAAGATGAACGCAGAAATTGGCACGCCAGCTGGATTTTCCCAGTCAGCGTCAATAGAAGGGCATTGACCAGCTGCAACTGTGAAACGAGCATTTGGATGCGCTGCTTTTTCTTCGCCAGTGTGTGGTTGACCTTTCCAGTTAGTCAGGTTGGCAGGCGCTTCTTTAGTCAGACCTTCCCACCATACTTCACCGTTGTCAGTCACAGCGACGTTTGTATAAATCACGTCTTTGTGCATGGTTGCCATACAGTTCGGGTTGGTCTTGGTGTTGGTACCAGGCGCTACACCGAAGAAGCCAGCTTCAGGGTTGATTGCATATAAGCGACCGTCTTCACCTGGTTTGATCCAAGCAATATCGTCACCTACAGTTTCAATCTTCCAGCCTTCATAGCCTGCTGGTGGAATCAACATAGCGAAGTTTGTTTTACCACATGCAGATGGGAATGCAGCTGCGATGTAGTGTTTTTCGCCTTGTGGATTGGTCACGCCAAGGATCAGCATGTGTTCAGCTAACCAGCCTTGTTGACGACCCATAAATGATGCAATACGTAATGCCAGGCATTTTTTACCCAACAATGCGTTACCGCCATAACCAGAACCATAAGACCAGATCTCACGAGTTTCTGGGTAATGCACGATGTATTTTTCTTTGTTGCAAGGCCATGCAACATCTTTTTCGCCGTTCGCAAGCGGAGCACCTACAGTGTGTACGCAAGGAACGTATTCACCGTCAGTACCAAGAACGTCATAAACAGCTTTACCCATGCGAGCCATTTTAGACATGCTTACTGCAACGTAAGCAGAGTCAGTTAACTCGATACCGATATGAGCGATATGAGAACCCAATGGACCCATTGAGAATGGAACCACATAAAGTGTACGACCTGCCATTGAACCGTCAAATAAACCGTTCAATTTTTCGCGCATGACAGCAGGTGCTTCCCAGTTGTTGGTCGCGCCAGCATCGTCTTTGTTTTCAGAACAGATGTAAGTACGATCTTCAACACGTGCTACGTCAGACGGATCAGAATTTGCAAGATAAGAACCAGGATGAGTTTCTTGATTCAGCGCTTGCATTGTGCCGTTAGCGATCATCAAGTCGATATAACGTTGATACTCTTCTGCGCTACCGTCACACCATTCAATTTTTGCTGGTTTTGTTAATTTAGCAATCTCTTCCACCCAAGCAATAAGCTTAGGGTGACGAACGAATTCTGGTGCGTTCACTTGGGTCATGGTGAGGCCTATCTCAAATGTGTACAAATTAGATGTACAAAGTACAATCCGAGCAATAAAAAATATCGCCCAGATGAAGTATGAAAAAAAGTGGCTGTATTAAAGCATAAAATGATAAAAAAAATAAGACCAAAGAAGTGCTAGATTTCTTTTGGAATATAATGCTATTTTATTTATAAATATAAGTAAAACAACAAGATAAAACTAAACATTTGAATTATTAAGGCTATTTATATAAGTGATGAGTGGTATTTATTTTAAAAATTGATATTAAAATCATTATCTTAGTTTTATAAGATCTCTAATATTCATTATTGATTAAATAAATGGTTGCCATTTGAATTTTACATAAAGCCACTGTTAATTGTCTATGAATTGGACAAAATGCCAATAGGCTTCAATGAAATTGCGCGAAAAATGTCTAATCAATCTAAACCCTTATCGCTGATTTTTAATCATAAAGCTGGTTTTCGCATACAGGGGCCAGAAGGCATTTATGAGCAGCTGATCGATATATTTTCAGCACAGGGTTATCAAACTAAAGCTTATGAAATCAATGATTCACAGCAGTTTGATAAAATTATGACTGAAGTGCTTGAACAGCATTTGGCATCTAGCGAGTCAGGAATTATCGTTGCGGCAGGTGGAGATGGCACTTTAAATACAGTCGCCAAACATGTGTTGAATACGCAAATTCCTGTCGGTATTTTGCCTTTAGGGACTTTTAATTATGTAGCCAGATTATTGGGGATTCCGCTGGATTTGCTTGAAGCGGCAAAAGTGATTGCGACAGGGCAGCCTCAACGTATGAATGTTGCCCGGATCAATCAGGAAATTTATCTGAATAATGCCAGTCTGGGTCTATATCCTTTATTTATTAAAAAACGTGAAGACTATAATCGTATTTTTGGTCGCTTACCGCTACATGCCTATACTTCTGCACTGGATGTTTTGATTCGCGATCGTAAAGAATTAAAACTAAAAATCTGGGTGGATCAAAAGAAATATCCGGTGAAAACACCACTGATCTTTTTTGGCAATAATCCCTTGCAACTAGCAGATATGAAAATGCGCATTGCAGAAGCGGCTGAAAAAGGCAAAGTGGCGGGAGTGGTTGTTTCTAAAAGTGATAAGCTTACTTTATTTAAGCTTGTGTATCAGCTGATTCGTGGCAAGATTGACCAGGCATCGGATGTTTATAGTTTTGCAGCCGATCAAGTTCGAATCGAATCCCGAGCCAAGAAACTGATGGTAGCGATTGATGGGGAAATTGTGGAAATGGCCCCGCCACTCAATATTTCTGTATTAAAAGATAGCCTAAACGTAATGGTGCCACATGATCCTGCATCTGTCTGATCTGCATTTTGGAACAGAGAAGCCGGAGTGTTTAGAAGCGATTCGGCATTTCTGTCAGACCCATCCACTTGAAGCCGTCGTCATCAGTGGTGACCTGACTCAGCGCGCACGTTTGGGTCAATTCTTTGCCTGCAAAAAATTTTTAGATCAGCTCAATACGCCTTATATGGTGATCCCGGGGAATCATGATATTCCGCTCTATCATTTGTGGAATCGGCTTTTCAATCCATTTACCCGTTACCAGATTTTTTTTGGTGAATTGGAGCCAATATTTGAAACTGAAAATTTTTATCTGATTGGGGTGAATTCGATCCGACGTCGATATCATACCAAAGGGCATTTATCCCTTGAGCAGATTCAGCGTATTGATTTGCAACTGGCTCAGGCGCCTGCGTCCAAATTAAAAATCATTGTCAGCCATCAACCTTTTTATGTGCCTTTTCAAAATAAGCGCGGTTTCAAGGACAGCCCATTGATGGCCAAAATTGCTTTAGAGGCCTGGGCAGAGCATGGTCTGTTTGCGGTGTTACATGGGCATCTGCATCAACCGGCGATTTATGATTTGAATCAGATGTTCGGATTGGGGATGGATCATCCTGTATATGATGTACATGCAGGGACTTCTGCGTCAAATCGTCTACATAAAGATGAACCGAACAGCTTTAATCTGATTGATGCCACAGGAAAAATTTCTCAATATTTATTCGATGAAGTGGCACAAGCCTTTATGTTGAAGGCTGATCTGCCGAATAAATAGACGAAAACCTATGATTCGTTAAAAAAAACCAATTTTTTTTCATTTTTGCCCTTGAAGCGTTTTATTCCATCTCCATAAAAGTGACATCAAAAATTTTTGATGATGACCCATGGAATAATTAAGTCGTCATCAGTGACCTAAAAAAGACTTAGTCTGATGGAGTTATTTATGAGCAACATTCGTCCATTACATGACCGCGTTGTTATTCGTCGTGTTGAAGAAGAAACTAAAACAGCTGGGGGCATTTTACTTCCAGGTTCGGCTGCTGAAAAACCTGCTCAAGGTGAAATCATTGCAGTTGGTAATGGTCAAATCACTGACAATGGCGTACGCGCGTTAGACGTAAAAGTTGGCGACAAAGTATTGTTCGGTACTTATGCAGGCACTACTGTAAAAGTAAACGGCGAAGAGCTTTTAATCATGAAAGAATCTGACATTTTAGCGGTATTAGAAGCTTAATCTGCGCTAAAAAAGTTTTATTCATTCCAAATCAGATTTTGTAAAGATACAACAATATTCGGAGTCAAATATGTCAGCTAAAGACGTAAAATTTGGTGATTCAGCTCGTTCAAAAATGATTGCTGGTGTAAACACCCTTGCAGATGCAGTAAAGGTTACTTTGGGTCCTAAGGGCCGTAACGTTGTTATCGACCGTTCTTTTGGTGCACCGCACATCACTAAAGATGGTGTCACTGTTGCCAAAGAAATTACGCTGAAAGACAAGTTCGAGAACATGGGTGCTCAACTGGTTCGTGAAGTTTCTTCAAAAACCAATGACATCGCAGGTGATGGTACAACGACTGCAACTGTATTGGCACAAGCAATTTTGAATGAAGGCATCAAGTCAGTAACAGCGGGTATGAACCCAATGGACTTGAAACGCGGTATCGATATTGCGGTACGTTCTGTAGTTGAAAACATCAAGGCAACTGCAAAACCAGCATCAGACTCTAAAGCGATTGAACAAGTAGGTTCGATCTCTGCTAACTCTGATACGACTGTAGGTCAGCTGATTGCGCAAGCAATGGAAAAAGTGGGCAAAGAAGGCGTGATCACGGTTGAAGAAGGTTCAGGCTTCGAAGATTCGCTTGACGTAGTTGAAGGCATGCAGTTCGACCGCGGTTATATTTCTCCGTACTTCGCGAACAAGCAAGATACTTTAACAGCTGAACTTGAAAATCCATTCATTCTTCTTGTTGATAAGAAAATCAGCAATATTCGTGAATTGATTACAGTACTTGAAGCTGTTGCTAAAACTGGCAAACCGCTTTTAATCATTTCTGAAGATGTTGAAGGCGAAGCGCTTGCGACGCTTGTTGTCAACAACATGCGCGGTATTATCAAAGTATGTGCGGTGAAAGCACCTGGTTTTGGTGATCGTCGTAAAGCTATGCTTCAAGACATCGCGATCTTGACTGGCGGTACTGTGATTTCTGAAGAAATCGGCATGCAGCTGGATCAAACGACGCTTGATCACTTGGGTACAGCACATAAAGTAACTGTGTCTAAAGAAAATACTGTGATTGTAGATGGTGCGGGTAACGCTGGCCAAATCTCTGATCGTGTACAGCAAATCCGTGCACAGATCGAAGAATCTACTTCAGAATACGACAAAGAAAAACTTCAAGAGCGTGTAGCGAAACTTGCTGGCGGTGTTGCTGTCATCAAAATCGGTGCTGCAACTGAAGTTGCAATGAAAGAGAAGAAAGACCGTGTAGACGATGCGCTTCATGCGACTCGCGCTGCGGTTGAAGAAGGTGTTGTTGCGGGTGGTGGTGTTGCACTCGTACGTGCTGCATCTGCACTTGAAGGCGTAACAGGCGCGAATGATGACCAAAACGTAGGTATCAACATTCTTCGCCGTGCGATCGAAGCACCACTTCGTCAAATCGTATCTAACGCAGGTGATGAGCCTTCTGTAGTGATCAACGCTGTGAAGAATGGCGAAGGTAACTTCGGTTATAACGCTGCAACTGGCGAATATGGCGATATGCTGGAAATGGGTATTCTTGACCCTGCTAAAGTAACGCGTTCTGCACTTGAGCACGCAGCTTCTGTTGCTGGCTTGATGCTGACCACTGAATGCATGATCACTGAAATCCCAGAAGACAAACCTGCAATGCCTGATATGGGCGGCATGGGTGGTATGGGCGGCATGATGTAATTCATCATCCGAGCATTTCATAAAAAATCCCCGCAATAGCGGGGATTTTTTTATGTTGTTTACAAAATTATGATGCGGACTTTTTAACTAATTTATAATTTAAATTACTGTCAATTTTTTTACCTGATTTCATCTCGCGTGCTTCAATAAAATTTTCACCAACAAAGAATTTACGGTTTTCAGCTTTGTTATCTAATGTGATGATTGAAGGATCTTGAGGGTCAAAACTGAAACTGCCTTTAGTTTCGGTCTCATTATTTCCAGCTTTACCTAAATATTCCTCATTTAGCTCATAGGTTTTATCCGGATTGAGATCTAGCTCGACCTTAATCCCTTCACAGTCAGCACAAGGAAAAACACCTTCATATTCACCTGCCCAATCTAGTGAGGTTTCTGCGCTATCAGCACGGTTCATACTGGTATCCGCGTTATTTTGCTCCATCATGGCTGGGCTGGATTGAGCATTATTATTCATCGGCTCATTATCATTGGGCTTTGAACAGGCGGTTAAGGCTCCTGCAATAACGACTGCTAGCGCAGCAGTAAGCGTTAATTTTTTCATTGTTTTGACCCTATTAAATTATTTGTTATGAATTACATTAAAAGTAGTCAGTACAGATAAATAGGGCAATCTTGTTAAAGTTTGATTCATTAGGTGAATCAGGCCAGAGTTATTGATAAGTGAGCAGGATTTAAGAATTTTTAGCCAAGTTTAAAGTCACTTTATGCTGTTTCGTTAACCAATTCTGAACGCTATGATTAGAAAATAATGATAATGCGGAGGGGATAATGAAATTAGAACAAGAAAATAATCTGATTGCAAAAATTTATGATGCTGCTGTATTGCCATCTTTATGGCTGGACGTGATCAAAGATATCGTGAGCTATACTAAGAGTAAGAGTGCAATTTTTACCGGTCTGGATCAGCTTAATCCAGGCTATGATTTTGTCTATACGCACAATATCCCGAATGAAAGTCTGGCTGCTTATCAAGAGGAGCGTATCAAAGTGATTGATATGAAACTGCATATGCCCTTATGGAATGCGATCGAGATGGGCGATGCTTTAAGTCATAACTGTCAGCACTATGCAGAACAGCCGGGTACGGATCACTATGTGTTCTATGAGAAGTGTTTAAAGCCTGGCGGTGTATCTTATCTGGCGGGCGTATTGCTGGATCGGGGAAATTATCGTTGGGCAGTACTGGGTATTCATCGTGCACCTGAAGTACAGCCTTTTGAACAGCCTGAGCTGGATTTTTTAAGACGTATCAGTATTCATTTACGCCGGGCTTTGCAAATTCACCGGCAAATCAACTTGATTCAGCAAGATAATTTAAGCTTGTATACTGTATTGGATAGTTTAAAAACCGGAATTGTACTGCTCGATCAAAACCTGTGTTTAAGTTATTCCAATCCTGTTGCGCAAAAGATGCTTGATCAAAGTTCATGTCTGGATCTGGATATACATAACCGTCTAAAAACCAATTATGCTCAGCAGATACGTTTTGATCAGCTATTAGAAAGTGCTTTGCTGGAAGATACGACCATTCAGACTGAAGTGGGTGGAGTCCTGGCGTTGAGTGATGGGGCAGGCTCACAATTCATGCTGACGGTGGTGCCATTTAAAAAATTAAGAAATATGCAACATTTACAGTCTGCTCAGCATCAGATTGCCTTATTTATGACAGATAAAAACCAGCATTATTCCCTGTCAAGAGCTTACCTACAACAGTGTTACCAGCTTTCCAAACGAGAGTTTGATTTATGCGAGTTGTTAATTAATGGTTATAAAATAGAAGATATTGCAGAACAGTGTGGCATTACGTTGAGTTCGGTACGGACGTATTTTAAAAATATTTATGAAAAAACCCAATGTTGTTCGCAAATCGAACTGATGCATTTATTGATGGGCTGTACCATTCAATTTGAACATATTGATTAAACCGGCCTGAATTTCATATTCAAGCCGGTTTATATGGGTTATTTAACACGTTGTAAAGTTACAGGATCTTCACCTTGCGGATGTAAGATAAGATTGTTGTTAGATATATTGATGCTTGCAATTGTCTTGCTGCCATTTGAACTATCTTGTAATCCACCACACTCGTTGGTATCGAATAATACCTCGGTTGTGGTGAGAGTATTTGCTGACAATGTATATTTGCCATATTCAATCCCTGGCCAACCACAATCATCTCCGCCTTCAGTGTCTAGGAAGAAATAATAGTTATTATCAAAGAAAGCAAATAGGTGCGTTTCATTGAGTCGCCACGTGCCGACGAGACTATTAGACTGCTTAACCCGATTTAAACGGTATTCAGTACTAACGCCTGGTTCAGTAAGAATTAATTGAGTTCCATTATAGTTTAAAGAATAAGGTTTATTCTCGGCAGGATGTGAAAGTCCCCATTCACCATTGGTGTCATGCAGGATTTCCGGTTCAATCACGGTTGTTGTTGCATTCCATTTTAAGCGGCCCATTTCAATGCCTGCTTGACCACTCTCATCTTTTGCTTCTGCTTCACCTAGTGCATAGCGTCCATCTTCCAGAATGTGAATCAACACAGCAGTGTTATCGGTACGGTTAATCTCCCACGTACCGGCAATATCTTTATAGAAGGTCGTTTGGAAGTGTGCTTTAGCGTCCTCTTCATTCACTAACTTTCCTTCAGGAATTACTGTTTTGACAATGGCTTCATTTTTAAAGTCATTATAAGGTTGGTCAAAATTAATACTCTGGTTTTTTAAGGCATCTGTAGTGGCCGTACTAATTTGAAGTTTGTCATCTTTATCATCTCCATCTAAGGATTGTAAAAATACCAGTAAGTTAAGGCGAGCATTTTCAGTCTCAGCTAAATCCAAAGGGGTAACACGTTCTTTGGCTTCAATTTCATCACCGAGTTGAACATCACCAATATAAAATTTAACCGTTTCTCCTTCATTGAAGTTAAATTCACCATCGTCATTGGTAAAACCTGTAGCACCACTACTTGTGACATAGCGTACTCCAGAAATCACAGCATCCGTCAGCACCCCTGTCTGGGTTCCAATATTACTTGCAGGAGGTGTACTTGAGTTATCATCCGAACCGCCGCAGGCACTAAGTAACCCCGCTAAAGCAAGGCAAAGTAAAGTTTTTTTCATTAGAATCTTCCTGAAATTTATAATGTGGATTCAGTATAAAAAGACCCCCATATTTGCCATATCCCAAAATTAGGAGGTCAAGAGCTTTTTAATGCATGAATTCTTTAAATTGGAAAGAAATTCCTATTTATATGGGGAAGCAATCTGAACTATCCGTAAATTGATGTGTGAGATAAGTTGAAGGCGGTAAAAATAATCAACTATTCATTTAAAAATTCTAATTATACAAATATAGATTAATTGTTTATTTATTGCTCATAGAACACTATCTATATTTGTCTAGGTTGCTAAAATTCGCGCAATTTTGAATAGAATTGGTGCGTGACGTGTTTGAGAAGTTAGCAGAACAAAGCCTGAACCTGATGGGTTGGGAAATTGATAACCATTGGCCCCTAGATTTAGACCAATGTGTCATGATTGCTGCTCCTCATACCAGTAATTGGGATGCATTGTATGCGCGACTGGCCTTAAAAGCATTGGGCGTAAATGTTCGCTTAACCATTAAAGATAGTTACATGAAATTGCCATTTGGGCCTTTTGTGCGTGCTATGGGCGGTATCGGGATTGATCGCCGTCCTAAACAGCCGGGTGAGCCTCGTCCGAGCATGGTTCAGCTGATGACAGACTTATTCAAGACTCATCCTAAACTGGTCATGCTGGTCACGCCAGAAGCAACGCGTGCAAAGCAGGAACAGTGGAAGACAGGTTTTTATCATGTAGCGATTAATGCAGGTGTGCCGATTGCATTGGCCTATATGGACTATGCCAAGAAGAAAACTGGCGTAGGTAAAATCGTTTATCCGACAGGGGATTATGAAAAAGATATGGCAGAAATCATGGCATTTTATGCAGAGATTCAACCAAAATTCCCTGAATGCTTTAGTGTAGATCAGCGCTATTATCAGAATTAAAATTGAGTTGAAAAAAAGCAGGAAAATTCTCCTGCTTTTTTATTGCCTAATAATCATGAAGATTGACAGACTTAAGAGGCATGTTCAGAAGTCGGCAAAATTCCACCCAGATTTTGGCAGGCATCTTTATACAGATCATATTGCTGTTCCACCACTTCATGCAATGGCAGGTCAAATAACTCTTCACCTTGATGATACTGTTTGATATAAGACTCGACTTTGGATTTGCTGCTATACAACATCTGCTGATAATAGTCGGTCATACTGCTATGTGGCATTTGGGCGGTATCTACCTTGGCACAATAGAAATTTTGCAGTAATTGTTCTGATTTTTTCAAATCGCTGGACATACAACCTGCCAGTAGCAAGGTACTGAGCAATGTCGTGATAAATTTCATGGAAAGTAGACTAAAGGCTTTATGGGGGCGCACTATTGTAGAAGTAAAACCCGGTCACAAAACCTTTTTAATCTACCAAATGGTTAAAAAATAGAACAACAGAATTTGAAAATTCAAGTCCATTCTCTAAACATTTAACCTTTGACCAGCCCGCCATCTACAATCAGGTTTTGTCCTGTGACGGCACGTGAATAAGGTGACAAAAACATCAGGATTGCAGCAGCAAATTCTTCTGGTGTAATTACGCGGCGTAAAGGCGTCGATTGAGCAATCAGGTCAAAGACAATGTCAGGTGTGGCCTTACTGGCATCCGTGGTTTGTAACAGGCCACCAGAGAGCATATTCACATTGATGCCATATTGTCCCAAGTCCTGCGCCGTGGTGCGGGTAAAGGCCAATAATGCAGCTTTGGCGGTGGTATAGTCATGATAAGGAACCACCGGATTTTGCACCAGGTTTGTACCAATATTCACGATCCGGCCAAACCCTGCCTGTTTCATATCATCCAGTGCGGCTTGTGTAGTATTTAAGGCAGCCTGTACTGCACCGCTAAATTGCCGTTGCAACATATCCCAAGTCAGCGTTTCTACTTTAGGGCGTGCATCACCATTAAATTCAAATTGAATCAGTGCGTTATTGATTACAGCATGAATCGCTTCCCCGAAATGGGTTTTAGCTGCGGCAAATAAAGCGCGGACCTGATCAGTTTGAGTGACATCTGCCTGATAAATAAATACCTGTTCAGGATACTGCTGGGCCAGCTGTTCAGCTTGCTGCTGACTGCTATGATAATTGACGACCACGCGCGCGCCCTCAGCCAGTAAAGCCTGAGTAATGGCTAAACCCAAACCACGTGCACCACCAGTAACAAGAACAATCTGATCACGAATCTGCATAATGATGATCTATATTTACAAAGATTGGCCTTAACATAGCAGTTATTTCAACGGATTCAAGCTTTAGCGGGGAAGACAGACTCAGCTTGATCTTGCGCTTAAATGAATTGGGGCGCTAATAGAAAACAGCCTGCGCTCAAGAGTAAACTTAAGATCATGCGTTTGAACAGTAATTCTGAAATTTTATAAAATAGCTTTGCGCCTAAAATCGCCGGAATACTCACAAAAACAATCAGCAATGCCAGATACGGTAAATGGCTTTGATTGATCAGGCCTTGCCATAGATACGTACCCAGCGTGAAGAGCTGAATTGCAAAATTAAAATGCCGCAAAATATAGCGCTGCTGGGTTTTGGGTAATTGTTTTAACATCACCAAGGCCGAAGGAATGGCACCGCAAAAACCGCCCAGTCCTCCTAAAATTCCGCCAATAAAACCGATGCAGCTATCAGTCAATTTTCCTGAATGCTGAATTGTTTTGAACTGCGGATTGAATAGCATCACCGGACACCACAGTACCAGAAAAAATCCCAAGATCATCTTAAAGGTATCTGCTTGAATGATCTGCAACAGATAAGTACCCAGCGGCACGCCAATCAGACCAGCAATCAGATAAGGCAGCACCAACTGCCTGGATAAAACCGACTGCTTTTGTTCCTGATTGAGTGAAATTACATGACTCCAGATCAAGGCAAATATTAGCAAGGGTGCGGCCAGTTGCGGAGGCAGCACCCAGACTCAGAAAGACATGGCGATCAGGGCAAAGGCAAAGCCGGTCAGCCCCTGGACAAAACCTGCGACCATTGCACCAAGAATAAATAACAGCCAAGTCATAAAGATCAGGTCATAAGCAAAGGCAGCAGTATTCTCAAGATTTAAACAAAAGCCAAGCTTCCATTTAGCTGGATTTATGCAAATGAAAGTTCAAATTCTCATAAAAGCATGAATGCTAATTAAGAAAAAAGAGGTTTACGGCCATGCATAAAACATGCATAAATCTCTACAAGAGTGCAACAATGGCTCCGTTCACTCTCCATGAACTCGCCTGATACTGACAGAGTGCAGTAAGAGGTGATGGACATGATGAAAAAAGTGATATTACTTTCTGTATTGGCTGTGTCATTAACCGGTTGTGTGGTTGATCCTTGGGATGATGATTATCGTGGCAACAGAGATCGTAATGGACATTATGATCGAGACCACAGAAATCATGACTGGAAAAATAAGGACCATAAAGATCATCGGGATTGGAAACGTGACCGAGATAACCGCGACTGGCGCCGTGATCGTTAATCACAGTCTTTAAATTTGACTGACTACAATGACAAAAAGGATTCCACTGAGGAATCCTTTTTTAATGGCTCTTCAAAACAATTTAAATTAAGAAATACTTTTTTGATAAAGCCCCGCACGAACTGTACCGGCTTTGGTATTTTTAATTAAACGCCATGAGGACGGTAATTTAAGTAATTGTAAATCACGATCTGCTTCTACATAAATATAGGCATTGTCCTTGATCAGAGGATCTGCCTTTAGCGCTAGTTCTTCCCATAAATCCAGGCTATATGGCGGATCTAGAAAAACCAGATCAAACTGTGCCTGAAGGGTAGACAAAGCTTGCTGCGCCGTAGCCACTTTTAATTGTGCACGTGCTTTGGTGACTTTTAAAAGTTCCAGATTTTGGGTCAGAAATTGTGCCTGAGTACGATCCGGCTCAATCATCACCACTGATGCAGCACCACGCGATAATGCCTCAAATGCCAATGCCCCAGAACCGGCACAAATATCCAACACCTGGGCATTTTGTACATCCCACATCAGCCAATTAAACAGTGTTTCCCGAACACGGTCAGGCGTCGGGCGCAAACCCTCAATGCTGGCAAAAGGCAGTTGGCGGCGTTTCCAGTCACCACCAATAATTCGAAGCTGGTTTTTCATCTTTAATCTCGCTCTACCGGTGTCGGAGCAGGTGTTGCTGCGGGAGATGCAGCCGTATTTGCAGAAGTCGGAGCAGCATTGTCGGGCTGGTCACTGGCTGGAACGGCACTAGATGCTGCATCCTGACTCAACATGCCTGCACCACTTGGCAATTCAGCTGGCTTGATTCCGGCCGTCATCAGACCACCACTTAATTGGTGGCCTTGTGGGCGTACCGGATTTTTATCTTTATGCAGTAACCAGTAATCAAAAATTGGACGGGCCAGAGCCGTTGCGGCACTACCACCGCGACCATTTTCCAGAATAACTGCAATCGCGATTTCAGGATTTTCAGCAGGTGCAAAACCGACAAACAGGCCATGATCCAGCTGACGATCGGTCAATAAGGATTCATTATAGCGCTTGCCCTGAGCAATACTTTTTACCTGTGCCGTACCGGTTTTTCCGGCAATAGAATATTGTAAGCCGCTTTTGATGCCTCGGCCTGTACCGGATTGAATTACGTCCACCATCGCATCACGCATTTTGATCCAGTCTTCTTCCTGACCGTTAAAATCGATCTTGCCATGCGTGCCATTATGCACCTTGAACGGTTTGGCACCGCGACTTTCGCGCAGAACATGGGGAATGACTTTATTGCCATGGTTGGCGGTAATGGCTGTGGCCATAGCCAGCTGTAATGGCGTAGAGGTAAAAGCACCCTGACCAATACTGACGGAAATGGTTTCACCGCGTGACCATTTGGCCTTGCGGGTACGCATTTTCCATTCCGGATTTGGATACAGTCCTGAGCTTTCACTTGGTAAGTCCACGCCGGTTTTTTCACCAAAGCCAAACTGACGCATCCAGGTATTCATTTTTTCAATACCCATGCGGTAGGACATGACATAGAAATAAGTATCACAGGAGACGACTTGGGCCTTATGCATATTCACTGCGCCATGCCCGGATTTTTTATGGTCACGGAAACGGTGACTGTCTCCCGGTAGGCTGAAATAACCCGGATCAGAAATAGTGGTATCCCAGTCGACCAGACCATGATGCAGACCACCGAGCGCAAACATTGGCTTGATAGTAGACCCGGGCGGATAAACCCCTTGCACGGCACGGTTATATAAAGGTTGATCAAGGTTATCACGCAGGAGTGAATAATCTTTGGTGCTGATCCCGGTCACAAACAGGTTCGGGTTAAAACTTGGACTAGAGACCAGCGCCAGAATTTCTCCGGTTTTAGGATTCATCGCTACAATTGCGCCACGACGCCCAGCCAGCTGTTCTGAAGCTACTACCTGTAAGCCGTAATCGAGTGACAGGAACAGATCATTACCACGTACCGGATCTTTACGGCCCAAATGACGCAGCACATTACCAAAGGCATCTGCTTCTACCGATTCATTTCCCGGCACACCATGTAAAAGTTCTTCATAGGATTTTTCCACACCGATTTTTCCGATCAGGTTGGTTCCAGCATAGAGATCCTTATCAATTGATTTCAGTTCTTTGTCATTAATCCGACCGACATAACCAATCACATGTGCGAACAGGTCACCATGCGGATAGTAGCGGGTCATCTGGGTTTCAATATTCACGCCCGGAAATTGATATTTCACTTCACTGAAACGGGCAATATCATTTTCATTCAGGTTGAGCTTGATTGAAACCCGTTCGGTTTTACGTGCTGTTTTAATCCGGGTTTGAAAGCGTTCCAGGTCTTCTTCGGTCAATTCCAGAATCGGTTTCAGGCGTTCGAGCGTTTGATCGATATCCTGTACGTCGGCACGACTTAAAGTGGCAGTAAATACTGGATAGTTATCGGCCAGCAACACGCCGTTACGGTCATAAATATAACCACGCGCTGGCGGCAAAGGTTGTAGACGAATCCGGTTCTCATCAGAAGCTGTAGTAAAGCTTTCAAAGTTGAACAGTTGCAAATAGGCATAGCGGCTGACCAGCAGCAGCATAAAGAAAATGACAATCCCCATGGAAATCAAGACTCGACTGCGATAGATGCGCTTTTCTTGTTGTGCGTTTTTTAAAGGAAAGTGCTGCTTCATACGCGATCGACTTAAGACCTGAGAGTGGTAGAAAAGAATCAAAGTGGAGTATTCTAACGCAACTGCACTTGATTTGATAATGAAAAACTGCCCTTACAATCAGTTCCTTTAAGCTTTGACTTTGCAGACATTAAAATTGTAAAGTGCTGTATATAAGAGTTGTGATAATTCTGCTAGAGTAAAATCTAATAAAAATAGGACTATACCAAAAACTATAATTAAGGAAGATGGTGAAGGAATGAACAAGGTTTACCCTTTGTTAGCGTTTGCATTGTGGGCGAACGGGGCTTATGCACATGATCAGATTAATAATACTGCAACCAAAATAGAGCCTGCTCAGGCAAAAGCCTTTAATGTGGGTGTTGGTTTTACCCAGAAATTACTGCATTTAAATACCGAATGGGTGAACCCTTATGGGATTGCTTATGTGAAAGGTGGTGTTTTTCTGGATGATGATCGTACGATTGGCGGCCAGGCAGGCTTTCGTTATCCAGCACACCTCACCGGCAAAGACAAAAATGGTTATTATGTCGGGGTTTATGCCGGTCATATCGACAGCAAACAGGTTGATGGCGAGTATGAAGGCCGTTTAGGTGCTGGCGTTGATTTGGCCTATGTTTTGCTTAGTTCAGAACGGATCAGCAGTTTTAGTATCGGGATCGGTGCCGGAGAGAAACTCGAAGACCGAAATGGTCGTGCTGTGGCTGAAACAGAACCCCGGCTACAATTTTCCTATACTTTAAGTATCGGTTTATAGACAAAATATTCGACCTTATTAATATGTGTATTCTGTGAACAAAAAATTAAATATGGAAGTTATGCATGCTTGAGTACGTCAACGAGTTGTGGCAAACCTTTGTAAACCGCCCGGATTTTTGGGCCGTGCTCAGCATTATTCCAGTGACTGCATTTGTAACCTGGGCTCACGTCTGGATGGCGCTGAAAATGGTCTTTTATCCGATCAATTTTTGGGGTTTCCATCTCGGGCCTTTACCTGTGGGCTGGCAAGGGATTGTGCCACGCAAAGCTGGACGTATTTCAGGCATTATTACCGATAACACACTGTCAAAATTAGGCTCTATCCGCGAATTTTTACAGGCGATGGATCCGGATGATATGGCACGCATCATTGGCGAGCAGGTCGGTTTCGAACTGGAACACCTGATTGATGAAGTGATGATGGATCGCAATGCGGTGCTCTGGGAAAACCTACCTTTTGCTATTAAGCGCAGAATTTATGCACAAGCACAAAAACAAATGCCGGCAATTTTGCGTGAATTAGTGACTGAGCTGACCATGAACGTCGAGTCACTTGTAGATATGCGTGAAATGGTAGTGAGCCAGATGGAAGGCGACCGTCGCTTGATGGTGCGTATGTTCCTGAAGGTGGGTCAAAAAGAGATCAATTTTATCTGGCATATCAGTGCCCTCATCGGGATGTTCTTTGGGATTTTCCAGATGATTGTCTGGTTTGTAGTGCCGTGGCACTGGACTGTACCGTTCTGGGCTGCGATCTGGGGCTTTTTGACCAACTGGATCGCGATCTGGATGGTATTCAACCCACTCTATCCACACCCAGTAAAGTACCCGCAATTCTTTGCCCGTACCACAAATCGCAAGTTTCCGTGGATTAAGCCGGTGATTCCTCGTATCGGCACCTATAACATACAAGGCGCATTTATGAAACGTCAGGATGAAGTCTCTGACGTCTTCGCAAGTGTAGTCACAGAAGACCTGATTACGTTAAAATCGATCATGACCGAGATGATGTATGGCGGCAGAAAAGACAAAACCCGCCGCATTATCAAACGTCATATTAATGAAATTATGGAAACACCCCTGGTTCGGACCTCTTTACAGCTGTCTTTAGGACCAAAAGAGTATGCAAAACTCAAGACGGACTTGATCGATCGCTCGATTGAAATTACGATGGTACCTGTATGCGACCCAGCATTTAATGCGAGCCGTGCACAGAAAATCTATCAAATGTTTAGAGACCGCATACGTGAGTTGACTCCGAAGGAGTTTCAGAATCTTTTACGTCCTGCATTTCAGGAAGATGAATGGATTCTGATTTTATTGGGTGGGGTAACCGGTTTTGTCGCGGGTTTAATCCATTTGTTTGTGGCTTTCTTATAATGAGATGTCGGGGGACACAATCGGGTGATTGTGGTCGTGGCGTCATACATATTGTTTAAATGAGGATGTTTATATATGCGCATTATCTTACTCGGACCACCTGGAGCAGGTAAAGGTACACAAGCTCAGTTGATCTGTAAGCGCTACAATATCCCACAAATTTCAACCGGTGATATGCTCCGTGCTGCAATTCGTGAAGGAACTGAATTAGGTCTACAAGCTAAAAGTGTCATGGACAATGGCGGTTTGGTTTCTGATGAGTTGATCATTGGTCTGGTGAAAGAGCGCATTGCGCAACCTGACTGTGTAAACGGCTGCATTTTTGATGGTTTCCCGCGTACCATTCCTCAAGCAGAAGCCTTGGAAAAAGAAGGCATTGCAATTGATCACGTGATTGAAATTGATGTACCAGATGAAGAAATCGTACAACGTCTTTCTGGCCGTCGTCAGCATCCTGCATCTGGCCGTGTCTATCACATCGTTTACAACCCGCCAAAAGTGGAAGGTAAAGATGACGAAACGGGTGAAGATCTGGTTCAACGTCCTGATGACCAGGAAGCAACCATTCGTAAGCGTCTAGGTTCTTACCATACTGAAACCGAGCAACTGGTTGGTTTCTACCAAGGCCGTGCAGCGTCTGGTGAAAATGCACCAACTTATGACAAGCTAAATGGTTTACGTCCAATCGATGAAGTTCAAACTGATCTTTTCGCGATTCTGGATCAGGCAAAATAATCGGCTGACGATGATTTTGACAATCGGAGAGCCCTAAGTCATATTAGGGCTCTTTTTTATTGCGTATTTGAACAGGGTACTTGTTGCTATGAAATTTGGCGTATTGGTGTTGATGGTAGTCTTTCTGGCAGTATTGGTAGGTCTGTTCTATTTCAGTTTTAAAATGCTCAACAAAGTACGTCAGGAAGAACGTGCTGAAAATGCAGCAAAGCGACCTGAGCGCCAGCTCCATCCAAAATTACAAGCCGAACTTGAACAGCGCAAGCAGCAGGAAAAGGCTGAACAAGATCAGGATAAATAATCCATAATAGTTCAGCTCAGCTAAGAATTTGGTTTGAACGAAAAGCACTCTTCTCATAGTCGATAAAAAGGTGACACATTGGTCACCTATTTTTATCCCAGCTTGATCACGCCGTTCTATTCAGCAAGCTCAATATTTTTCACTGCAATTTGGCGGGCTGCACCAAATTCAAACCGATCCGGCCAGTTACACACATCGGATACTACACATTCATGACATTTCGGTTTGCGCGCAATACACGTATAACGACCGTGTAAAATCAGCCAGTGATGTGAATCAATGATAAATTCCTTGGGAATGACTTTGACCAGACGGTGTTCAACTTCCAACACATTTTTGCCAACCGCTAGTCCGGTACGGTTACCTACCCGGAAAATATGGGTATCAACCGCCATGGTCGGCTGACCAAAGGCCGTATTCAGTACCACATTCGCCGTTTTACGACCTACACCCGGCAGGGCTTCAAGATCCGCACGATTATCCGGTACGATGCTGTTGTGCTTCTGAATCAGCATCTCACAGGCTTTAATCACGTTGACCGCTTTCGAGTTATATAAACCAATGGTCTTGATATATTCCTTCAAGCCGTCCACACCCAGCGCATAAATGGCTTCCGGTGTATTGGCGACTGGAAAGAGTTTGTCTGTGGCTTTGTTGACGCTGACATCGGTAGCTTGAGCAGAGAGCGTGACCGCGACCAGTAATTCAAAAGGACTAGAATAATTTAGTTCGGTTTTCGGATTGGGACGCTGTTCACGCAGGCGTTCAAAAAAGGTCTGAATCTGCTTTTTGGTCATGTTTTTAATGGGCTTGGCCTTTGCTGTGGTCATGTTCTATCCCTGTAAAGCCTGTAATTGCTGTGTCAGTTCTTCCAGTTGGGTACGTTTTCGAGCATCTTCACGAACCGAAAGCTGTTTTTCCAGTTTTTTAATTTGGGTACGTAATTTTGCCAGTTCAATCGTGGTTTTGGAGTCGAGGGCTACAGGTACATGCTCTGGCTTGCTCGCGACTTCAATCACGGGAAGTTGCTCATTTAAAGCTGAGAAACGGGCAAACAGGGCAGTATCGATTTCTGCACGGACCACAGGTCCCTTACGATCGGTACGCCGTTTTTCTTCACGCTGGATGTGTGCATAGTAGCGTTGACGTAAATCCTCCTGTTCCGCAATGCGCTGTGCTTCAGTTGGTAAAGGCTGATCATCTTCAACCAGATCAATGCAGTCCACAGGACAAGGGGGAATACATAACTCACAGCCGGTACAGAGGTCGGTCAGAATGGTATGCATCAGTTTGCCGGAACCAATAATTGCATCGACCGGGCAGGCGCTAATACATTTGGTACAGCCGATACATTCATCTTCACGAATAACCGCTTTGATGCGCTGAGGACGACCATCGGATTGAACTGGCCAGACACTTTCTTCAGCTTGAAGTTTAGGACGATTTAATAATGTAGCCAGAGCATCGGCAACAGGCTGTCCGCCTGGCACACATTTATTGGCATTTTCCCCCTCAGCAATCGACTGGGCATAAGGTAAACATCCGTCACGATGACCGCAGAGTCCACATTGGGTTTGAGGGAGTAAAGCATCAATCGATTGGACCAGAGAAATGGGCGAATTCATGTATAACCAGCGTTACTCATGGCAAGCATGAGAGAGTAAGTGAAACAAAATATGTCGATTCATCAATTTTAACATATTTTTAAACTCCTAAGTCGTGCGCAATTAAGGGTCAACTTGTGCCTTATTATTAGGCATAAATCTGAATGTAAGCCTTGATTCGATTGGCATTTCCTGACATAGAAAAAATTTTCATAATCAATATAAATATTTGTTATCAAATTAATTTTAAAGTATTTTCAAAAAAAGTATTGTAGATTAGTTACAAAAGATATTTAATATTTTGCGCCAAAATTTAACATTGATTGTAAATTTGACCAATTTTGATCCATTTTCTGCTGAGGATTAAGCGTTGAAATACAACACACTTAATGAGTTCCTAGATTACGTAAAATCACGTGATGCACATCAACCAGAATTTCTTCAAGCTGTAGAAGAAGTGATGACCAGTTTGTGGCCGTTCATTGAAAAGAACCCACAATACGCAGCACATGGTTTACTAGAACGTCTAGTTGAGCCAGAACGTGCGATCCAGTTCCGAGTTTCTTGGGTAGATGACCAAGGTCAGACTCAAGTAAACCGTGCGTTCCGCGTACAGTACAACTCAGCGATCGGTCCATTTAAAGGTGGTATGCGTTTCCACCCTTCAGTGAATCTTTCAATCCTAAAATTCTTAGGCTTTGAGCAAACATTTAAAAATGCTTTAACCACACTTCCTATGGGTGGCGGTAAAGGCGGTTCTGATTTTGACCCTAAAGGCAAATCAGAAGGCGAAATCATGCGTTTCTGCCAGGCTTTAATGATCGAGCTGTATCGTCACCTTGGTGCGAACACAGATATCCCTGCAGGTGATATTGGTGTAGGCGGTCGTGAAGTGGGCTACATGGCCGGCATGATGAAAAAATTAAGTAACGATACGGCATGTGTATTCACTGGTAAAGGTTTAACTTTCGGTGGTTCATTGGCACGTCCGGAAGCAACGGGTTACGGTACTGTGTATTTCGCTGAGGAAATGCTTAAGTCTCGTGGCGAAAGCTTCAAAGATAAAGTCGTTGCGATTTCAGGTTCTGGTAACGTTGCGCAATATGCTGCTGAAAAAGCAATGTACCTCGGTGCGAAAGTGGTTTCACTTTCTGACTCTGCCGGTACAGTTCACGTTAAAGACGGTTTCACTGAGGCGCTTCTTGCTGAAGTCATGGAACTTAAAAATGTAAAACGTGGCCGTATTTCAGAATTCGCGTCTAAACATGGTTTCGAATATCTTAAAGGACAACGTCCTTGGGGTATCAAGTGTGATATCGCATTGCCATGTGCGACTCAAAACGAACTTGATGCAGACGACGCTGCTCAGCTTCTTGCAAACGGTGTAATCTGTGTGGCTGAAGGTGCGAACATGCCTTCTACACTTGAAGCTGTTGAGAAGTTCGTTGAAGCGAAAATTCTTTATGCGCCAGGTAAAGCATCAAATGCAGGTGGTGTTGCAACTTCTGGTCTGGAAATGTCGCAAAACGCATTGCGTTTAGGCTGGACTTTCGAAGAAGTTGATGAGCGTTTACACGCAATCATGAAAGAAATTCACCGTAACTGTGTGAAATTCGGTACTAAAGAAGACGGTACTGTGAACTATGTTGACGGTGCAAACATTGCGGGCTTCGTAAAAGTTGCTGATGCAATGCTTGCTCAAGGCGTATTCTAAGTCTGACTTAGTCTAAGCTGAAAAAACCGGGGCTGTTGCCTCGGTTTTTTTATATCTGGTATTTTTAGCCTTAAAGAGCACCCTTAACTATTTCACGCTCAACCGCCATATCAAAAATATAGGCATATTTCGATTGATCAGCTGCCGGATGCTTAATTTCAAAACGTTTGACCCGAATAATCTGCCGCTCATTCTGTGAATGCTGAAAACCTTCGATCTGGTCATAGAATAAAGTCCAGTCCTTATCCACCTGAGTTTTCAGGCCATTCTGATCATATTTCACTTCTTTGACTTGCAAGCAGCTTTGTTGGGTTACGCCGGTACATTGTTTGGTATCGGGGGAAATTTCCAGAAAAATTGTTTCAGCCTGTCCTTGGTATTTGGTTTCCGGAGTCATTTTCCCGATAAATTCATAGGTTTGACCATTTGCGGCCATCAACATTAGGGTCGGCTTGTCAGGATCTGTGGTATTGAGCGTAAAAGGAATGTCACGCTTCTGTAAAAGTTGGCTGACAAAACGTTCCTGCTCCATCAATGCTGCATCACAGGCCATTTCAGTGCCTATAACTTCGCTGGTGGTGATGATATTGTTTTTGACTGACCAGGTCGTCCCGAGTCCATTACAGCCCGTCACGGCGCTCAGCCGGCCTTGAGCGTTGAAACTCAGTACAACGGGTCGTTCTAGTCCACGATTCAGTTCCCAGTAATAGGCTGGAAGAATCTGATCTGCATTTTTTTGTTGGATGGTGGCCACCGCAAGATCTCCAGCTCGTTGAATATCACTGGACTGACAGCCTGCAAAAGTTAAAGGCAATAATGCCAGCACAATAAATTTTAATTTCATGGACTTATAATGAAGTATATAAAGTTCAAACAATAATAATGGATGTATTGCAAAACAATATGGATACATTTCGCAGCTTTAAGTTGAAAAATGTATCCATCATTAAGATTTTAGCGCTGAAGCAAGATTAATCGAAGCGATAAATATCCATGCCGAGTGAACCCATGGTAAAACTGCTATGCACCAAACTAAAACGCTGACCTGTGCCCATTGCAAAGAAAATCGGAGCAAAGTGTTCCAGTGTTGGATGATTACGCGCCATATGCGGAATATTGGACCAGTCCAGTACCGCATCATAATCGCTATGCGTCAGTTTATGCACCACAAAATTACGGAAGCCTGAGGCCCATTCGGGTACATCAGCAGCCGATCCATCCCAAGACAGTTCACGTAAATTATGGGTAATACTGCCCGAACCAATCAGCAGGATTTGCTGTTCACGTAAAGGTGCAAGACTTTGACCAATCTGATAAATCTCATCCGCGCTCATCGACATGGGTAAGGAAATTTCTACCACGGGAATGTTGGCATCTGGATACATATGTAGCAGTGGCATCCATACGCCATGATCACGCGGACGGGTACTGTTGGCATGTGCAGAAAAGCCGGCATTGGCCAGCAAGCCTAAGACTTTTTCGGCCAGTTCAGGATTTCCCGGTGCAGGATAGCGCAATTGATACAGTTCAGGCGGGAAACCACGAAAATCATGCCAGGTTTCTGGGCGAATTGCGCTACTCACTTCCAGCGCATCACTTTCCCAGTGCGCGGACATCACAATAATCGCTTCCGGGCGTGGCAGATTTTCGCTCAAACGATGCAAGGCAGGACCCACTTGTTCTGGATTCAGCGCCAGCATAGGAGAGCCATGAGAAATAAATAAGCCGGGCAACGTTTGTAAGTTCATAAGTCAAACCACATCTGGAAGATGCCTCAATAATGCATGAAAAATAGAAATAAGAGCAGAAGAGATTATTCAACAAAACGTTGCATATAAAGAACGCTTCAGCAAAATCATTAGCCTGCTCGGTGATAAGGATGGTTGTTATTGATGCTCATGGCACGATAAAGCTGCTCGATCAGCATGACACGTACCAGTGGATGCGGCAGGGTTAACTTGGAAAGTGACCAGTGCCATGCAGCAGCTTTACGCACGGCTTCTGAGTGACCATCCGGCCCGCCAATCGCAAGTGCTACATCATTGCCTTCCAGCATCCAGCCTTTCATGGTTTCAGCCAGTTTTTCGGTACTGAATTCGCGTCCGCCCACTTCTAGTGCAATCAGGGTTTCATTCTGCTTGAGCGCATTTAAAATGCTGTCGCCCTCAATATTGCGGTATTTCAGAATATCCGCTTCAGAATCATTTTTCCCGCGCTTGGCCATCGGCAGTTCAATAATCTGGGTCTGTACAAAAGGCTGAATACGTTTGAAATAATCTTCAAAACCAGTCAGCACCCACGCTGGCATTTTTTGACCAATGGTCAGGATACGGATTTTCATACAGACAGATCAATAATTGGATACCTCATTATAACGATCAAACAACATGAAGTTGAGCAGGGAAACAAATTGAAATTGAAATGAGAGATTTAGTGTTGCTTTAATGTCCTTAGTTCAAGTATCCGCTTGATAAAGGAATGGAATAATAATAAATGCGGAACAGTGTCATGATAAAAGGATGTTGTACTGTGCTGCTGTTACTGATAGGCCTCATGGGGCCTAGTCTCTGTGCAGCCAATTCGAGCAAAAATGCTCAGGTCTCTCATCTGGAATTATTTTTTAGCCAGATCATGAGTGTCGATGAATACCGAAATTATAAAAATCTAAAAGAGCTGAATCGGGTATCTGCCTGGATCAAAGGGCAGATGCAGCGCTTTGGTATTCCATGCCAGTTTCAGGTTTATGTGGTCAATAACCTGAGTTACCGAAATGTCATCTGTAGCTTGGATACTCAAGCCAAAACCAAGATGGTGATGGGGGCACATTATGATGTCTTTAGTGCCCGAAACGGTGCTGATAATAATGCCTCAGGGGTAGCGGGTTTACTGGAAACTGCAAGATTACTGGCCCTGCAAAAATCCAAGCTCAAACATGATGTCGAATTTGCTTTCTATACGCTTGAAGAGCCGCCTTTTTTCAAGACAGAACATATGGGCAGTTATATGCATGCCAAGTCTTTAAAAAAGCAGAAGCAGAAAATTGAGGGCGTGGTGATTCTGGATTCGATTGGTTATTTTGATGAACATCAGGTGCAGAGCTATCCGGTGGGATTAAAATGGATTTATCCACGACATGGCAATTTCATTGCAGCCATTGGGCATTTAGCCTCAACTGGCCTGACTGGAGATTATTGTGATGCCATGCAGCGTTTTAACCGTCTGGAATGTCAACGCTTTGTCAGCCCAAGTTTTGCTCAGGATATGAATTTCTCGGGCTATCTGAATTATGCCAAATTCAACTATTCGACCATGCTGATTACCGATACTGCGAGTTATCGTAATCCTTATTACAATACCGAATTGGATACCCTCGACAAGCTTGATCTGAACAAGATGACTCATGTGATTGATGGATTGGTTACGATGGCACTACAGCCATAATTCAGTTGTTTTATTCAATAACTCAATAAAAAACCCTGCCGAAGCAGGGTTTTTTATACGAAACATCAAGTCTTAATGACGCGCTGCTTTCGCTTCTTCTTTGGTTTTCACAATTGGTGCTTTAACCAAGGCTTTTGGCAAAGAGGTCAGTGCCAGCGGTAAAATCTCATCAATCGATTTTACGGCTTTAATTTCTAGACCTTCTTTGACATTTTCTGGAATTTCCGCCAGGTCACGTACGTTTTCCTGTGGAATGAATACCAGCTTGATGCCACCACGATGGGCTGCCAAAAGTTTCTCTTTCAAGCCACCGATACGCAGCGCACGACCGCCCAGACTGGTTTCACCTGTCATCGCGATATCCGGACGAATCGGGATACCCGTGAAAGCAGATACCAGTGCTGTAGTCAAAGCCAAACCTGCCGATGGACCATCTTTCGGTGTTGCGCCTTCAGGTAAATGCACATGCACGTCGGTTTCTTCAAAGCGCGAGGCTTCGATGCCGAGTTCATCCGCACGGGTACGCACTACAGTCATTGCAGCAGTAATCGATTCTTTCATGACATCGCCAAGAGAACCGGTGGTAATGAACTTGCCTTTACCTGGTACTGCTGCAACTTCAATGGTCAGTAATTCACCACCAACAGAAGTCCAAGCCAGACCATTTACACGGCCGATTTGCGCTTCTTCTTCCGCCATACCATAGTCAAATTTATGTGGACCCAAGTAATCTGGAAGATTTCCTGCTGTCACTTCAACCTGAAGATTTTTAGCTTTCTTGCTAACCGCCTCTTTCACCACTTTACGTGCAATTTTTGACACTTCACGTTCAAGGTTACGAACACCGGCTTCACGTGTATAGCGGCGCACGATGTCACGAATCGCTTCTTCATGCACGGTTAATTCTTTGGCACGTAGACCATTGTTCTTGATTGCTTTAGGAACAAGGTAACGGTCCGCAATATTGACTTTCTCTTCTTCGGTATAACCCGGAAGACGAATCACTTCCATACGGTCAAGCAGGGCCTCAGGAATATTCATGCTGTTCGCGGTACAGATAAACATTACTTCAGACAGGTCCAGATCTAGATCCAGATAGTGATCGCTGAACTTATTGTTCTGTGATGGATCAAGTACTTCAAGCATCGCGGAAGCCGGATCGCCACGGTAGTCTTGCGCCATCTTGTCGATTTCATCGAGCAGGAACAACGGGTTTTTTACACCCACTTTAGTCAATGACTGTACGATTTTACCTGGCATCGCACCGATATAGGTACGACGGTGACCGCGAATTTCAGCTTCGTCACGCACGCCGCCCAGCGCCATACGCACGAACTCACGACCAGTTGCTTTGGCAATTGATTCGCCGAGTGAAGTTTTACCCACACCTGGAGGACCAACCAAACACAGAATCGGACCACGCAATTTTTTCACACGAGACTGAACTGCCAGATATTCCACAATGCGATCTTTGACATCGTCCAGACCATAGTGGTCTGCATCCAGAATTTCCTGTGCTTTGTTCAGGTTAATGCTGACTTTGCTGGCTTTATTCCACGGTGTATCTAGAATCACTTCCAGATAGTTGCGTACCACAGCAGCTTCACTCGAAGCAGGCTGCATCGCTTTCAGCTTGCGGAACTCGTTTTCAGCTTTCTTGCGTACATGCTCAGGCAAATCTGCTTCAGCAAGACGTTTTTCAATTTCAGCGACATCATCTTCCGCGCCGCCGTTCATGTCGGAAAGTTCGCGCTGAATGACTTTCATTTTTTCATTCAGGAAGTATTCGCGCTGGTTCTTTTCCATCTGACGTTTAACAGAGTCATGCAGGGTTTGCTCAATCTGTTGTTCTTCAGACTGTTGCAATAGATAAGTCATCAACTCAGTCAAATGCGCTTCGAATTCGTCATGTTCCAGGAATTTCTGTTTGACATCAATATTCAATGGAACACGGGTTGCGACGAAGAACAATAACTGTAATAGATCTTCAATTTTGTTGGCTGCGGTGATCAGTTCACGCGCATTACGAAGTTTCGCTTCTGCATATTGAGCGAAAAGCGCACGTAATTCCTGCAAGCGCACAGCTTGGGTGTCTGCATCGACGCTCACCGTCATTGGGCTGAGTTCATGCTCTGCTGTCAGATACTCAGTTTCGTCAATGATGGTTTTCAGCTTGGCACGGTGTAGGCCTTCGATCAGGACTTTAATACAGTTTTCATCATTTTCGTGATTCACAACTTGCACAATCTTCGCGACAGTACCGTATTGATATAAATTGTCGTGATCAATTTCTTCTGTAAGCGAATCTTTTTGCGCAACTACAAATACTAGATTGTCACTGTTACGAGCCACATCAACTGCATTGATCGATTTTTCACGACCGACAAACAGCGCAATTTGCATATGCGGATAAACCACCACATCACGCAACGCCAAAAGGGGTAGTACACTTGGAACCTGAGGCTCTAAGGTTTCTTGATTCATAATAATTTCAGACATGAGCACTCCTAATGAGTGACAACGGTGTTGCCATGCTTTTAATAGTGATGGGTAATTTTAAAAATACAAGGGCAGTTAAGATTAAATTGTATGAAAAATGACTAATTATGTGATTTTAAAGTAGTTAGCAAGGGTAAAATTGCAAAATTAACGTTTGAACTTTATAAAAACTGTCGGGGTGATTAAAGCATCAAGGGGCTGATCCCATGTTTCACGTTTTAACGGCTGTGCCAGCAGTTGGAAGTCATGCGCCAGCCCCAGACGGAATGGACGCCCAGGTGCAGAAGCCAAGGTACGATCATAAAAACCGCCGCCCATACCAATCCGTGTGCCCGAAGTATCACAGGCCAATAGTGGCATGAGCAATAAATCCAGTTTGGAAACATGTACACCACGGGTGCTCATGGGCTCTCGCATACCCAGCCGATGATGGGCAAAGCGCTTGTTATGGTATTGGTGCTGGCTGATCCGGATCCAGACCAGCTGCTGATTCATGTCGCAAATCGCTGGTAGATACACCTGTTTGCCCAGTTTAAAGCAGCGTTCAATAATCGCCTGGGTCTGAATCTCCCCAAAAGCATGCAAATACAGGCCAATACGTTGGGCATGAATAAATTCTGGACTGCGGATCAGACGGTTTAGAACTTTTTGTGCGGATTGCCTTTGCTCAAATTTAGAGAGATGACGACGCGTTTTACGAAGGTATCTTCTTAATTCCTGAATGATCATAGGGCAAAAAGCATATGCAACAAAATTGTGCTCTAGTCTAAGTGGGAATTCTGGAAAAGTAAAAAATAATTGTAAGCTGCAATTTTATATTATTCCGTATCTGCTGATTTAAATTTAGCTAATTTGTCACCAGTTTCAAAGTTAAAAAACAGTTGCATCACTGGTTGTTAAAATGTGTTGAAACGGTCAATTTATTTTCTTTGATTCACGATTTTCCAAGCAATCAATTGTTCAGTGACAAACTCTGGAAATGCATGAGTTTAAGCACTTTGAAACAGCTTTCGATCAATAAAAATACAATTCTAAAGTAGGTTTATTCTGTTTTTGGTGAAAGATAGACAAGGGATCATATAACTATTCTCGACCGATATATGGGACACATTGGACTTAGGCAGAACGCGTAAGACCTAAATCAATGGAGATTGAAGATGATGAATATTGCGAAGAACACCGTCTGCCTTTGGTACGATGACGATGCCGAAGGTGCAGCACGATTTTATGCAGAAATCTTTCCAGGCTCCTCAGTTGGCGCGATCAACCTTGCCCCTGGAGATTATCCCTCTGGGAAAGAAGGTGATGTCATTACGGTCGAATTTACAGTAATGGGCGTTGCCTGCATCGGGTTGAACGGTGGTCCTGGTTTTCAGCATAATGAAACATTTTCATTTCAGGTGGCGACTGAAGACCAAGAGGAAACAGATCGCTACTGGAATGCCATTGTGGGCAATGGCGGTCAGGAAAGTGAGTGTGGCTGGTGCAAGGACAAGTGGGGCATTTCCTGGCAGATTACGCCAGCGGTCCTAATCAATGCCTGTAACAGTTCTGACCGTGCTGCGGCCAAACGTGCATTTGAGGCCATGATGGGCATGAAGAAAATTGATGTTGCCGTGATTGAAGCCGCTTTTCGTGGTTGAGTGACAGAGATTATCCGTAATTTCAGTGAATATTATTGGGTAGCCTTATTTACTTCAATATTTGAAACCTCTCCTTTTATATTTCCTTTCGATCATCTCCTGTGTGCCTATATGCATCTTGGGTTAAAACCCCCTTAAGCCCGGCATGGAGTACCTCCAATTTTATTACTAGCCCAAGATATAAGCTGAATGGTTCCCTTAAAGGTTCATTAATAGATAGGCTTTTATATCAGTGTCGTACAAGTTGGAGAGATGTAGCTCATGCAATATGAGTTCCAGAATAATTTTTGCACTGAATTGAAAACAGGCTGAACCAAAAACAACCATCCAATGAAACTCCTCCCAATTTATACATCTTAAATTTTATTAAAATATTGAAAATAAAATAAAAATTAAACTGGCATAAGTTCTGCATAACTGTATTCAAACTTGGATACAAGATTGGATAGAGAATGCTTCATCAGAAAATGATCGGCTGGACAGGCGCCAAAATGGCGCGATGCCGATCAGCCAAAACAGCTTCAACTGAATCATCTTGCTCAACGCATTACCCATGTTGAGGTGGGTGAACTTGTCTGGATTTTAGTTGCGATTGCTGCACCTCTTCAAGCAAAAATCGATGCATTTAAAAAAGCTGTATTTGCGGACGGTATGCATCAAAGGCTACGACAGAGAGCAGCGAACATAGTCGATAGCGAGTCTATGTCCATGGGCTGAATCAGAAAAAAACGAAATAGATCCATTCAGCAGATTCGAAAAATAGAGAGAATAAAAGGGGATTCACATGTTTAAAACTGTACTGATTGCAAACCGCGGCGAAATTGCTATTCGCGCCATTCGCACATTAAAAAAAATGGGCGTGACCAGTATAGCCGTCTATTCAGAAACGGACCGTTATGCACAGCATGTGATTGATGCAGATATTGCAGTGTCCTTAGAAGGGACCAAACCGAGTGATACCTATTTAAGTATCGAAAAACTGATTGCTGTAGCCAAAAATACCGGGGCCGAAGCAATTTTCCCGGGTTATGGTTTTCTGTCAGAAAGTGCTGACTTTGCCTGTGCCTGCAAAGAAAATAATATTGCCTTTATGGGGCCAACAGCTGAACAGATTTTAGAGTTTGGTTTAAAACATCGTGCCCGTGAACTTGCTGCAGCTGCCAATGTACCGATGACTCCCGGTACAGGTCTGCTAAATAGTCTGGACGAAGCCTTGGCAGAAGCTGAAAAAATTGGTTATCCGATTATGCTGAAAAGCACAGCAGGCGGTGGCGGAATTGGCTTGACCCGTTGTGATGATGCAGAAGCACTTCAGGAGGCGTATGAAAGTGTAAAACGTCTGGGCGAGCAGTTCTTTAAGGATGCAGGGGTGTTTCTGGAACGCTTTATCGATAAAGCCCGTCATGTCGAAGTTCAGATTTTTGGAGATGGACAGGGACAGGTAGTGGCTTTGGGGGAACGCGATTGTTCATTACAGCGCCGTAATCAGAAGGTCGTGGAAGAAACACCAGCGGCTCATTTACCTGATGCAACGCGACAAAAACTGCATCAGGCGGCAGTTGAACTGGGCAAATCGGTGAAATATCGCAGTGCCGGTACGGTTGAGTTTATTTATGATGCAGCACGTGACGAGTTTTATTTCCTTGAAGTGAATACCCGTTTGCAGGTGGAACATCCTGTCACTGAAATGGTGACCGGTTTAGACCTGATCGAATGCATGTTGAAAATCGCAGCAGGCGATACTTTGGATTGGAAGCATCTAAGCAGCATTCAGCCTCAGGGTGCAGCGATTGAAGTACGCATCTATGCCGAAGATCCAGTTAAGAATTTCCAGCCGAGTCCAGGGATTTTGACCGATGTCTTTTTTCCGGAAAATGTCCGGGTTGATACCTGGGTGAGTACCGGAACTGAAATTTCCCAATACTTTGACCCGATGATAGCCAAGATTATCGTACATGCAGAAGATCGTGAAACTGCGATTACGACTCTTAAAGCGGCACTAGCTGAAACTCGCCTGAATGGTATTAGTACCAATCTGGATTATGTCCATACCGTCATTTCAGATCCGCGTTTTGAACAGATGCAGATCTGGACACGCATGCTGGATGATTTCAAGTATGTGCCGAATGTGATTGAGGTGATTCAGCGGGGTACACAAAGTTCGATTCAGGATTATCCGGGTCGTGTCGGGTATTGGGATATTGGTGTACCGCCTTCAGGTCCAATGGATGATTATGCTTTCCGGCTGGCCAATAAAATTGTCGGGAATGCCGAGGCAGCCGCCGGGTTCGAATTTACCCTGCAAGGTCCAACCCTCAAGTTTCATGCAGAGAATATCATTACTTTAACTGGCGCACCTTGTCCGGTAAGTCTGGATGATGAAGCAGTAAATTTCTGGCAGCCTATTCAGGTAAAAGCAGGACAGACTCTAAAAATTGGACAGGTAGAATCAGGCTGCAGGACTTATCTGGCTGTACGAAATGGTCTGAATGTGCCGGAATATCTGGGTAGCCGTTCTACCTTTGCTTTAGGTGATTTTGGTGGACATGCAGGCCGAGTATTACGTGCTGGCGACATGATTAAGATGGTGAATCCTGAGCTGCCGGCCGATGGTCTACCTTTAGCGATTGCAGAACCTGAAGCTTTAGCGACAACTCTGATTCCAAGTTATGGCAAGGAATGGAAAATTGGTGTGCTCTATGGTCCGCATGGAGCACCTGATTTCTTTAAAGCTGAATATATTGAGGAGTTTTTTGCATCAAGCTGGAAAGTGCATTTTAACTCGAACCGGTTGGGTATCCGTTTAACTGGACCGACGCCAAGCTGGGCGCGTGAAAATGGTGGCGAAGCAGGATTACATCCATCCAATGTACATGACTGTGAATATGCCATTGGTGCGATTAACTTTACCGGTGATTTCCCCGTAATCCTTGCCAAAGATGGTCCGAGCCTGGGGGGCTTTGTTTGTCCGGTGACCATTGCCAAAGCTGAACTCTGGAAAATTGGTCAACTGAAAGCCGATGACACGATTAGCTTCTATCCAATCTCGGTAAAGCAGGCCAATGCGCTGGAGCGGCAGCAAATTCAAACCCTCCAAAACTTTGCCAAGGCAGAGATAACCAGCGAGGCTGAAATCGTTACAGTTCAGGCAGAAAGTATCCTGGCATTGCGTGAAGCTACGCCAGATGCACCAAAAGCTGTATATCGTCAGGCAGGTGACAGTTATATATTACTGGAATATGGCGATAACGTACTGGATTTGGCCCTGCGCCTGCGCGTACACCGCTTGATGCAACTGATCCGTGAAGCTGATCTGGACGGTATCCTGGAATTGTCACCTGGTGTACGGTCCTTGCAGATTAAATATGATGGTCTGCGTTTGAGTCAACAGCAACTGATTCACTTCCTGCTTGGTCTTGAAGAACAGATGGGCGATTTGCGTGACATTAAAATCCCTTCAAGAATTATCCATTTACCCATGGCCTTTGAGGACTCGGCGACTCTGGGTGCTGTTGAGCGTTATCAGGAAAGCGTCTGTGCCACAGCCCCCTGGCTTCCGAATAATGTCGATTTTATTCAGCGGATTAATGGTTTAAGTCACCGCCAGCAGGTCAAGGACATCATTTATGATGCCAATTATCTGATTTTAGGGCTAGGTGATGTATATCTGACTGCACCTTGTGCAGTGCCCATTGATCCTCGCCACCGTTTACTGAGTTCTAAATATAATCCGGCCCGTACTTTTACTGCCGAAGGCACAGTCGGGATTGGTGGCATGTATATGTGTATTTATGGCATGGACTCACCGGGTGGCTATCAGTTGATTGGCCGTACCGTGCCGATCTGGAACAAGTTTAAAAAGAACAAGCAGTTTGGCGATCAGCAATGGTTCTTACGCTTTTTTGACCAGATTAAATATTATGAGGTCACTGAGGCCGAACTGGATCAGTTCCGTGCTGATTTCGCCCATGGTCTGGCAGAAATCAAAATTGAGGAATGCGAGTTTGACTTTGCAGCGTATCAGGATTTCCTTGCTGCAGAACAGGACAGTATTGCTGCTTTTAAAGCACAGCAGCACGCTACTTTTAGCGCCGAAGTAGAACGCTGGAAAGACGAGTTTGATGCACCGGCGGAAATAGAAGTGGTGCAGGATGATACCGATTACAGCCAGTATGTCCCTCTCAATGCCTCTATGACTGGCAATATCTGGAAGATTTTTGTAGAAGCCGGGCAGATTGTGAAAAAAGGCGACACGGTGGCCATCATTGAAGCCATGAAAATGGAGCTGCCGGTCTATGCTGATGATGATGGTATCGTTAAAGCGATTATCTGCCGTTCAGGTCAGACCGTGCATAGCGGTGAACCGCTGGTTTATATGGAGTAATGGATTGAGCCTATGACCCTTGTCCCTAATCCAGCCACTAAAGCGACCGGAAAAAGCTCAGACAATCTGTCTGAGCTGGTTTTCCAGAAAATTAAAAATGACATTTTTGACTTTAAACTCATGCCGGGAGAACGGTTTACCGAATCAGAAATTGCTGAAAGCTATGCCGTAAGCCGTACACCCATTCGGCAAGCCTTATATCGTCTGCAGCAGGAAGGCTATGTCGAGGTGCAGTTTAGAAGTGGCTGGCAGGTTCGGCCACTGAATTTTAAAGCCTATGAGAAGTTATATGATCTGCGAATTTTGCTGGAATGTTATGCAGTCGAACAACTTTGTCAGATGCCTGAAGATCAGTTGAAAGCCGCTCTGGAAATTTTGATTCAAACCTGGTGTATCAAGCCAGAACAGTATCTCTATGATCTCAGAAAGTTATCCGCACAAGATGAAGCATTTCATTGTCATTTGGTATTTGCAGCCGGCAATGCGGAAATGGCGAAAATTCACAGTGAGATCAGCGAGAAAATTCGCATCATACGCCGTCTGGATTTTTCCAAGGATTATCGGGTTACAGCTACCTATGCCGAACATCAACAGATTTTAAAAGCGCTGCTTGCACAAGATGCAGCGTTCTGTCTCTCTATATTAGATGCCCATATCCGGCACAGTCGTAATGAGGTGAAAAAAATTACGCTAGAAATGTTGTCCTCTAGTCCTGCGTAAGTTAGTCATGATGCATGAGCTTTAAGAAATACAGACTAGATCAAAATATAGAACTAACTTTAGAAATTACGCTAAGCACAGACTGAATGGCTTGGCATTATTTCATTTAAAGATATAAACTGCTTTTTACAACAAGAAAAACATCAGACCTGACTCAAAATTGATAAACAATTCATAACCAGAAAAAACAAGAACCCGCTAGTGGCATCTCAAATTGTTTTTTAAAGTAAGTTGAGGATGATAATAACAAGAGATAAAAATGCTTCATCAGCCTATTCAACTTTTACTTACAGGTGCCAGCTGTGCACTTCTCCTAACCATGACTGGATGTACCATGCCTTCCAAGTCGCCTATCAATGACAGTTATGGTTCCCAGCCACATTTGCCCAAACCAAAATCAAGCTTGCTGCCTACGGTCAATATTGCGCCTGCTAAAGGTTGGCCTGAAGGTAAAATGCCGACACCTGCGACAGGTTTAAAAGTTCAGGCATTTGCCAAAGGGTTGCAGCATCCGCGCTGGCTGTATGTATTGCCGAATGGTGATGTACTGGTGGCCGAAACCGATGCACCGCCCAAGCCCGATGACAGCAAAGGGATCAAAGGCAAAATTATGAAATGGGTGATGCAGCGTGCCGGCTCATCGCATCCCAGTACCAACCGCATCAGTCTGCTTCGCGATAGCAATGGAGATGGGGTAGCTGAACAAAAAACCGTATTTTTACAGAATCTCAATTCTCCATTTGGCATGGCGCTGATTGGTAATACATTGTATGTAGCCAATACTGATGCCCTGATGCGTTTTCCTTATCAGAACGGTGTGACTCAAATTACAGCAGCCGGCACCAAGGTACTGGATTTACCGGCAGGTCGTTTAAATCATCACTGGACTAAAAACGCCATTGCTAATCCTGCCGGCAGCAAACTCTATATCACGGTGGGTTCCAACAGCAATGTCGCTGAAAATGGCCTGGATCAAGAACAAGGCCGGGCACTGATCATGGAATTTGACATAGCTAGTGCTCAAGCACGACCTTTTGCTACCGGACTGCGTAATCCGAATGGGATGGATTGGCAACCCCAGAGTGGCGCACTCTGGACGGTGGTAAATGAACGTGATGAACTCGGTAATGATCTGGTTCCTGATTATCTGACCTCTGTCAAAGAGGGCGCTTTTTATGGCTGGCCCTATAGTTATTATGGCCAACATGTAGATACGCGGGTCAAACCGCAAAACCCTGCGCAAGTTGCGCGGGCAATTCTACCGGATTATGCATTAGGCAATCATACCGCCTCATTGGGCTTGGCCTTCTATAGGGCAGATTTGATGCCTCAATATCGTGATGGGGCGCTGATTGGCCAGCATGGTTCATGGAACCGCAAACCGCATAGTGGCTATAAAGTGATTTTTGTTCCCTTTCAAAATGGACAATCGATGGGCCCGCCTCAAGATGTTCTGACTGGATTCTTAAGCGATCAGGGCGATGCATATGGGCGACCGGTCGGTGTGGCGGTAGATTCCTCGGGCGCCATTTTGGTTGCTGATGATGTCGGTGATGTGATCTGGCGGGTATCACCCTTGAGTACACCAGCTGCAGTAAGTAAATAAAGGTCTAGGGATTCAAGATTTTATTCAGATTTGAATCTATGGAAAGTAAAAGTTAAAGCAAAGACTGTTTCATTCAAACGTCAATATTTTGATTGAAAATATGCAAAGGTTAACGGATTTAAAACAATTTTTAAGCTTCATTTAAGCTGGCTGAATTAGGCTTTCAAAATATTTTAAGCATGATTACAGCATGTACAGAGATTCTGCTGATCCCATTAAAAATATCTAAACCTAAGTACCAGTTTTAAGTGCCAATAAAAACTGGATATAAAAGTTAGAACATTGCAAAAAAGAGGGTTTTAAGAATGAAATCAATTATTGCATTTATCTTCCCTTGGTCATTATTTATGACCCTTCATCGACCAGCCGAAGCGACAGTGTGCTTAATGCTTCAGGTTTCGATTTTAGGCTGGATTCCTGCTGCAATCTGGGCGATGCATACTTTATATCGAGATAAAATAGCCTAAAAAATAGAGGAGTGAGTTACTAAAAAGCTTTTTTAATCTTTATTTAATTTAAAGCAATTTAAGCTCTATATTTTTTATAGCGAATTATAGCGAAAGATTTTTTTCGCATTCCAAATCATAAATACATCGATAAAATGAATCTAGAGGAATGTTCGAGAGAAAGACTATAAAATTAAAATAAGAGGAAATTCAGGAAAAATTATAATTATTTTGAAAAAGAAATTGAAGTACTCCGAAGATGCCGCTGCATGTGTCGTTACCCTGAACCCGATGAGTTCAAGGAGGATGCGACGTATACTTGCTGGGTTTCCCATACGGAGATGGGCATACACTCTAAATATACAGAACACACCCATAAGTGTTAGTATCGGCAGGGGAATAGACCCGCTGGCGAACACCTCAGAGTTAAGTTAATTATAAACAATAATCCCGGTGTGGCAACTCTATGCTGTTCATGAACTGTAAACAGTTCGGTCGAATGTCCGAAGTTTAAACAGAATTCGAGATTATTCAGTCAGTTCTTCAACTTCTTCTAAAATAGTTTGTAACAAACGCTCGCAATGCGCATATTGTTGCAGTGATCTGTTCATATTCAAAACTTCCTGCATCAGCTCAAGTGCTACCATAATAATCAGCTTGCTAGGTTCCATACGTGGTGCTTTACGACGAAATTCATCATATTTGTCATTCAATAACTGTGCCGCGCGCTCTAATTCTTCCTGCTTGTCAGGAGTAGAGGCCAAACGAAAACTATGCCCCAATACTCTGAGATCGATTGCAATTTGTTCACTCATGATGAGGCTTCCTCAGTCGCTTCAGTCGGATGGGCCAGTTGTTGAATTTCCTGTGCGTGATGATCCTGCGCAGTACCGAGAATCGCTAGACGTTGAATAATCGCTTCAACCTTGGCTTTGGCATTTTCATTTTTCTGGGTTAAACGTTCAGATTCCTGAGTCAGACGCTGAATTTCCTGCTGGGCATGACGCTGTTCAATGATCATCTTTTCCTTAACCACGCGCAGTTCATTTCGTTCAGCCAGAATTTCCTGAAAACGGTTTTTCAGATCGGTACAGCTTTTTTCCAGACGGCCATAACGGTCTGCCAGTGCAGTTGCATCATTATTGAGCAGTTGAAACTGGGCACGAGAATCCGTCAGCTGTTCAGTCAGATTTTCATTTTCTTGTTGTTTTTGCGCAATCACGCTGTTCTTTTGTTCAATTTGCTGTTGATGTTGCATCATTGAAGAGTCTTGCTCTTCGCGCAAACTGGAATTTTCACTTTCAAGCCGTGCAAGTCGCGTTTTTAACACGCCGATCTGCACTTGTAGACGCTGTAATTCTTCTAACATATCGAGGTCGCACAGTGTTGCAAACAAAGGTAATATATAAGCAGTATAAAGATTGGATAAACGAATGCAAGACGATATTTCAGGTTGGACCGAATGGCACCGCAATTTTTCTTCAATTGAGGAAATTTCTAGCCCTAGCGAACTACATGGTTTGCTGACTGGCATTGTTTGTGTCACCCAGGCGCCAAGCAGTGAAGAGTGGTTACAGATTTTAGAAACACTGGATGTACCTGAACTGGATGCCGAAGCATTAGAGTTGTTGGCGGGCGAAGCTGAAGATGTGTTCCATGCATTGTCTGAAGATGAGCTGGATTATTTACCTTTGCTGCCTGATGATGAGCATGTGCTTTCAGAACGCGTACAGGCTCTGGCGGACTGGTGTGCAGGCGTGGTCTTAGGTTTCGGACTGGCTTCAGGACATATCCGTCAGGATGAAGTTGAGCTGATTGAATATTTACAAGATGTAGCCGCAGTTGAATTTGAAGACTCGGACGATGATGCCGAAGGTGAAGAAAGCTATCAGGAATTGTACGAATTTGTGCGTCTGATTCCTGTCAGCCTGTCTTTAGGGCGTAAAAAGGTCGAAGTTGAAGAAACACCACTCTTACAGCAATTTAGTCAAAAAAATCAGCCTAAAGTCGCTACTACAGAAGCGCAAAGTGTAGTCGAGATTTTCTCGCCTAAACGTCCAAGCTGATGAAATGCTGAGGTGAGTCATCACCTGCTTGAAATCAGGCATATATTTTGCTGTTTACAGTGAAATCTATAGTCTGATTTCAAGACTATATTCTAAATACAAGTATTGATCGATAAGAAAGAAGTAAGGTGTAATGAAGAAATTGACACAGGCAGTTTTTGAGGAACGTCGCGCAATCCTCGCAGGGGAAATCGGTTTACGCAGTATCGCTATTATCGCGACCAGTCCGGTAGCTATGCGTAACCGTGATGCAGATTATAAATACCGTGCAGACAGTAGTTTCTTCTATTTAACCGGATTCGCGGAACCTGAAGCTGTGGCTGTGATTGAAACCTTTGACACTGAAGAAGAAGGCTATAGCTACAGTTTGTTCTGTCGTGAACGCAACCGTGAAATGGAAATCTGGAATGGCTACCGCGCGGGTATTGATGGGGCTATTCAGGATTATGATGCAGATGAAGCCTATGCGATTGATTTGCTGGATGAAGAAATCTTAGAAAAGTTACAAAATAAAGATCAGTTGTTTTATCGCATTGGACAGCATGCAGAGTTTGATGCGTGTGTCGCCAAATGGATTGCAACTGCAAGTGGTGAAAGCCGTCGTGGTACTTCTGCACCAGCGCAAGTAATTCAGCTGGATCGTATTGTCGATGAAATGCGTCTGCATAAAGATGCAAATGAAATTGAATTGATGCAGATTGCTTCCGATATTTCTGCTGATGCACATACTCAAGCGATGCTAGCAGTACGTCCGGGCATGATGGAATATGCGCTGGAAGCCGAGCTGAATTATGTCTTTGGCAAAAATGGCGGTGTTCCGGCTTATAACAGTATTGTCGGTGGCGGTGAAAATGCCTGCATCCTGCATTATGTAGAAAATGACAAAGAACTGAAAGATGGCGATTTAGTCCTGATTGATGCTGCAGCTGAATATCAGTTCTATGCTTCAGACATTACCCGTACCTTTCCGGTAAATGGTAAATTCAGTCCGGAACAGAAAGCCTTATATAACGTAGTACTGGATGCTCAAATCGCTGCGATCAATGCCGTGCAAATTGGTAACTCGTATAAAGAACCTCACAATGTTGCAGTGCTTATTTTGGTGCAGGGTTTGCTCGATCTTGGCTTGATGCAGGGTAATATCGACGAGATTATAGAAAAAGAAGCTTTTCGTCAGTTCTACATGCACGGTACGGGGCATTGGCTCGGTATGGATGTGCATGATGTCGGTGCTTATAAGGTTGATGGTGAATGGCGCTCGTATGAAGAGGGCATGGTCGTGACCGTTGAGCCGGGTCTCTACATCGCGCCTGATGATGAAACAGTGGATGCCAAATGGCGTGGAATTGGCATCCGAATTGAAGATGATGTGGTAGCCACTGCAAATGGCCCGCTGGTTTTAACTGCGAAAGTTGTCAAAACGGTAGAAGAGATTGAAGCATTGATGGCGAAAGCGCGCGCTGCTTAATTTGAGAAAAAATACGGAAAGCCGGTCGCGAGATCGGCTTTTTTTATGACATTTCTATGCCATTTTAAACAAGAACTCCTAGCTATATCACATCGAGCAAAAAGTGATTTAGCTTACGTTTATATCGAACAAGTCAAATAAAACTAACCTAAGTAAAATTTACGGCTTAAAAATTGACAGGAAGTCAACACAGAAAATCCGTTTTTAGCATCAAAGCTACATATTAAATGGGCTGAGATTCTCATACTTTCTCTGGTCCTTAAATAAACTTAAATAAGAGCAGGAGAACACTTATGAGATTAAATACGATTGACTGGATTGCTTATGCTTTAACAATCATTGGTGGCATTAATTGGGGTTTAATTGGTGCATTCGATTTTAATTTGGTCGCTGCGATCTTTGGTGATATGAGCGCCTTATCTCGAATTATTTATGTATTGGTTGGTTTGTCGGCATTGTACCTGATTTATACAGGAACGAAGTTGGGTAAAACAGTACACCATACAGATCATCATACCAATATTGTGCGTTAAGCTAATCCTCCTGCACGAGTTTCTTACAAGATAGGATAATGTCTTTGAGTAGCTTGTCGAGAGGATAGAAATAGTGTGGAAGATGAAGAAACCTCGGTATATTTCCGGGGTTTTTTATATAGGTGTTTATAGGTTATTAATAGAATCATCCTCAGATCTACAACAACACTTAGCTAAAGATTAATGATTACTATCATACAAATAAGATTAGGTTGTACATGGTTGGATAAATTTTTTTTAAAATATCTGTTAGCTAAAAAATCGAGTTATATTTATAAAACTCTCTCAAAATAAGAAAATAATAGTGATTGAAAATGGGCCTTCTGTTCCTGACAGTGATTATCAGCTTATTTATAAATGGCTTGATTCACAATTTTATCATTCAGGATTTACCAGTAGCAATATGTATTCAAAACTGTGCGAAGCGAGCAGATCGAGTTATACCAATTTGACTAGGTTTGCGATCGAATCGTATAAGTGCCAAATGAAATTACAACATTCCGTTTTTTAATGCTGAGTTGATAAAAGTGAGTATAAATATTTTAGTTGCTGAATTAAAGACAACTCGGTTGGAGTTAAGAGCATATAAAGTTGGAGATGAATTTTTATTATTCCAAGAGTATTGTGGCGACGTTGAAGCATCAAAATATTTACAACGGCAGGTGCATATAACAGTCAGTCAAACTCAACAGATGTTGCAGAAATGGGCGTTAAGCTATTGGTAGCAACCGATTAAAGGATTTTCATGGGTGATTGCTGAGCGAAAAAGTCATCTGGCAATCGGGTTACTAACGATCATTCAACAGCAAAATAACAGCCTTGAAGTTCATTTCGGACTTGGTCCTCGATTTTAGGGTCAGGGCTATATGCTTGAGGCGATGAAAGCAGTGATTCAGTATTTTAAACAATATCTTACACTTAAATCACTGGATACTTTCTGCGATGCAGAACATATACAGGCCACCAAGTGCTGTTAAAGACAGGGTTTGAAATCGTTGAACGGATCAATGCTTATACTCTATTGCCGAAGTTAGGTAATGAAAAGCGTGATGTCTTGATTTTTCAATATAGGCTGGATCATCATGAAGAAAACTAAATAAAACGAATCATTATAAAAATTTAAAGCCTTGAGGTAAGATAAAACCAGTATACGTTTTATGTAATTCGCCATAGATGCGAATAAACAGATAAGGAAGTAAGCATGCAACAAGAAGTCATCATTGTCGGTGGTGGGATGGTCGGCTTAAGCCTCGCATTGATGTTGGCGAAAACCAATATTGCAGTCAAACTGTTGGAAGCCATCAAATATCCAGATTATGATGATGAAAATCTTGCGCCCTATCATTCCAGTTTTGATGCACGTAACAGTGCCTTGTCACGCCGTAGCGTGCAGATTTATCAGGAACTTGGACTTTGGAATGTCTTGCAAGAACATGCTACCCCAATTCTGGAAGTGAATATTACCGAACAAGGCAGCTTTGGTAAGGCCCGACTGAAAGCCGAGCAGGAAAAAGTCGAAAGCTTTGGTCAGGTCATTGAAAATGCCTGGCTCGGTCGTGTACTGCTGACCCAAGTCAAAAAAGAGCCATTGATTGAACTGATTGATGGTGTGCAGGTGACATCCCTTACCCAAGATACAGACTTTGCTTATATCCAAGCGCAGCGTGGCGAATCTGAACTGAAATTACAGTCAAAACTGGTTATTGCCGCCGATGGCCGTGATTCTTTCTGTCGTAAAGCCTTGGGAATTGGCGCTTCAGAACACGATTATGATCAGGTTGCGATTGTGACCACAGTACAAACTTCAAAGCCACATGCTCATGTGGGCTTTGAGCGTTTCAGCCATTTAGGGCCTTTGGCACTTTTACCACTACCGGGTGAGTATCGTCGTTCAGTGGTCTGGCCAGTGAAAAAAGGTACTGAAGGAGAATGGCTGGGAGATGAAAATGACCAGCATTTTCTGGATGCCTTACAGGAAACGTATGGTGATCGTGCCGGAAAATTCCAGAAAACCGGAAAACGGTTCAGTTTTCCCTTATCTCAAGTGTTAGCTGAAAAACAGGCTGTTGGTCGTGTAGTGCTCATGGGTAATGCAGCACATACGATTCATCCAGTCGCCGGGCAGGGTTTTAACTTGTGTATGCGTGATGCGCATGTATTGGTGCGTTACCTGAAAGAGCAACAGGCACAAGGCACAGACTTGGGCGATGCTGCAATATTGCTAGACTATGAGAAATCCCGTCTCAGTGACCAGCAACGTGTGATCAAGTTCTGTGATTCAGTGGTGCGCGGTTTCAGTAACCAGAATCCGTTTTTAAAATTGATGCGTAATACAGGTTTAGTCGCATTTGATACGATTCCAGGCATCAAGCCACTCGTTGCAAATTATGCCATGGGGTTAAAAGCATGAGCTTAAATCAAACTAACGAAATATTAGACGTTGTCATTATTGGTGGTGGGTTAGTAGGCGGGCTCACTGCGCTATTGCTGGCCCAAGGTGGCGTGCAGCCTACAGTTCTGGATGCAGCGCCAATTCTGGATACAGATAAAACCTTAAGGGTGGCTAATCCGCGTGTCCTGGCTCTAAGTCAGGCAACCATTCACCTATTAAAAACGGTGGGTGTCTGGGAAAATTTAGCACGTCAGCAGCCTTATACCGATATGCAGGTCTGGAATAAGAATGGCTATGGCGAAATCAATTTTGGCCAGCCTTCAGAAAAAATGCCCTCGGTAGAACAGGCTTTAGGTTCGATGGTGGAGCCCAGCATTCTGAATCTGGCCATTCAGCAAAAGATGCTTGCGGAGGTGCAGGATTATCGTACCCAAGTTAAAGTCAGTCGCGTCGAACGTGGAGTCGGTGTGTGGATTATTCATCTGGAAGATGGTACTCAGCTCAAAACCAAACTGGTCATTGGTGCAGATGGTGCAAACTCCTTTGTACGTGAGCAAGCTTTCATCGATATTGATGTACTGGACTATAAACAGGCAGGCATCAGTTGTGCGATTAAAACGATTCAGCCTCATCAGTACATGGCGCGTCAGATTTTTCTCGAAACTGGTCCTCTGGCTTTTTTACCTATGGCCAGCCTTAATCCGGAAGAGCAGGGACATTGGCAATCAATTGTCTGGACCTTGCCAGAGGATTATGCCGAAGAATATGCAGCGTTGTCAGATGCTGAATTTACTCAACTCTTAACTCGTGAAAGCCAGCATATGTTGGGTGGAGTCTTAGAGGCGACACCACGTGCCACTTTCCCCTTAAAAGCCCGTGCTGCCCAACAGTATATTCAAGACGGTTTAGCCCTGATTGGAGATGCTGCACATGTAATTCATCCTTTAGCTGGACAAGGGGTGAATATTGGCTGCCTGGATGCTGCCGTGCTCTGTGATGTTTTGCTACATGATCAGGCGCGTGGCGTATGGGCACATGAGCAGACCCTGAAACGCTATGAGCATTGCCGTAAGGGCCAGAATGATGCCATGATGCACAGCATGTCTGCGATTGGTTGGATGGAAACTACATTATTCTTCCCGATGGTTTGGGCACGCAATTTCGGCCTGAAACAGGTAGAAAATCAGCCCATGTTGAAAGATGCATTTATGGCGCAAGCCAATGGTCTGGGTTTACTTAAAGACACACGCTACGCAGCTTAAGACAGAAATGTAAATTTTTTAAACAAACACCAATAAAGAGTAACGATTTTGTTTAAAAAAGATACGATTTTTTGATATTTGGTACTAGGCGAAGGTCGAAGAGATTGCTAAATTTCACTTAATTCGATACCTGACTTGGAATACCAAGCGAGGGCCATTTTTGGGGAGATGCAAATGACAGACATGAATGATTATGATGACGACGTTGAAGATTCAATTGTTGACGATGATGAAGCAAAAGCCGCTGAAAAAGGCGCGGTCGATAGCACAGAGGTCGTCAGTGATACCGATCTTGTAGAAGCTGAAACTTTGACCGTCACTGCAAAGCTGAAAAAGCGTCAAGCACTTGAAGACGAGATTGCGGCTTTCCTTGCCAGTGGTGGTCGTATTGTTGAAGTGCCGGCAGATGAATCAGTAGCCAAAGAATAAGTTATTGATTAACTTGTTTCTTATAAAAAACACCACATTCAATGTGGTGTTTTTTTTGCAAATCCAAACGTAATAGAAAATCTAAAGCAATTAGTCGTTTGCCGAAGTCAGTTCTAAAGCACGTTGATAAGCGACTTTCTTTTTGATTCCGGTTAAATCTGCCGCCAGTTGTGAAGCAGCTTTGACCGAAAGGTCCTGTAATAGGCGATTCAATAATTTATCCAGCTTTTCCTGATCCAGATCTTTTTCTTCGGTGGCACCGCCAATCACTAGAACAATTTCGCCTTTTTGCTGATTGTGATCATTGCTAATGAATTCCACCAATTCACCCAAGGTCATTTTCTTGATAGTTTCAAAAGTCTTGGTGATTTCTCGCGCAAAACCGACCGGGCGATCTGCTCCGAAAACGCTGGCCATATCTTTAACGGACTCCAGAATCCGGTGCGGTGCTTCATAGAAAATTAAAGTCTGGGTTTCATCTTTCAGTTTTTCCAGATTCAGCAGGCGCTGACTTTGTCTGGATGGCAGAAAACCTTCAAAGCTGAAGCGGTCACTCGGCAAGCCAACAGCACTTAAGGCAGCAATAGCCGCACAAGCACCAGGTACAGGAATCACGCGAATATTATGCGCTTGTGCAGCACGGACAAATTTAAAGCCAGGGTCGCTAATCAGGGGAGTGCCAGCATCACTGATCAGGGCCATATCTTCGCCATTCAGCAGGCGCTGGATCAGCTGATCAATCTTGTTGCTTTCATTATGCTCATGGCAAGCGGTCAGAGGTGTTTGAATATTAAAGTGTTTAAGCAATTGTGCTGAAGTTCGTGTATCCTCGGCAGCAATAAGACTCACCGACTTTAACACCTGAAGTGCACGATAACTAATATCATCTAAGTGCCCGATTGGAGTCGCAACAACAAATAACTGAGCACTCATAGGTTTCTCCATGTGGAATAAATTGAATAATAAAAAATGGAAGATTAAAAATAAAATATTGGGCTTGTGTTTAGTCAGCTACATCAGCAGCGTACAAGCAGAAGTGCTGATCATTCTACCCGAATCCGGGCCTTTGGCGCGAGCTGCATCGAGTATCAAACAGGGTTTTCTCAGTGCTTATGCTACTTCCGGGCAGAAAGTTCCATTAAAATGGGTCAATTCCAATCAGAAAAATATCTCCCAGCTACTGAAACAGCATGTCAATAAAAAGACCAAAATGGTGGTGGGTCCATTGGCACGTAGCGATGTGGAACAACTACTCAAGAGCAAACCTAAAGTACGTACCCTCAGCCTGAATGATGTAGCAGGGTCATTACCCCAAGTCTGGCAATTCAGCCTGTCCAAAAAAGAAGATGCTGCTGCCTTAAAAACCTTATTGCACAAAGATGGAATTCAACAGCTGCTGATTTTACGCCAGCCGGGCAGTGAAGCTGAGCATGAACTGTTGCTGATGTCATTGTTCAGTCAGAGTGATCTGAAATTTAAGATCGTGAACAAGGCACCCATTTTTTTAATGCCGAAGCAGGGGCTGTTATTCCTCGGCAATGCAGAAGGGCTGGCTACTATACCGGAATTAAGCCGTAAACGGATGTATACCGTAGCCAATGCGATCAGCGAGCAGCACAAGCTGCCACAAGGGATCAAGTTCTGTGATGTTCCGGTACTTTATCTGGCTGACTGGCCGGATGTTCTACAGGCTTATGTCAAAGAACCGGTGGATATGTCCTATCAGCGGCTGATTGCCTTCGGTGGCGATGCCTGGCAGATCACCCAGCAGTACCTGTCACAACCGCGTTCACAGAATATTGAATTTCAGGGTAGAACTGGCCCGATACAGATCAGTGAACACAGCATTCAGCGTAGTCCAGAATGTTTCCAGTACAGTGGCACAGGCGTCAAGCTACTATGAGCGAAAGAGCAATGCTGCGACAGCAATTAGGTGCATGGGCGGAGCAGCAAGCGGCCCAATTGATGCAAAACCATGGATTTCAGTTCATGGCGGCCAATTATCACAGTCGCTATGGCGAGCTGGATCTGATTCTGGTGCGTGATCAGGAACTGGTCTTTGTGGAAGTCAAAGCACGTGCGCAAACCCGATATGCGCAAGCGATCGAGTCGATTTCCAGAGCAAAAGAGGGAAAGATGCTCAAGACTGCGATGTGCTTTATTCAGAAAAATCCACAATTTGCACACTATTACTATCGTTTTGACGTGATTTGTTTTGATTTTAAACAGCAATTTGCAAAAACCATACAGCATGACTTTTCGCAATACCCTTATGATCTGGAATGGATTGAAAATGCTTTTACTTTTGATCAAGAGTTTATTAACCTTTGAACAAAATAAGGTCTAAAGATGCTTATATTTGCTTCAAGATCATTGTAAAGTTCAAGCAGAATTGACATGATCTGAGCTTGAAAACAGATTATTAGATTGAAAAAGACGTAATAAAATGAAGGAGTCTTGCTGAGTGGTTAAGCGTATTGCAATAACAATGCTGTGTGTCGCAAGTTTATCAGGTTGTGCCAGTTTTATTTCCAGCGGCACAGGTACGGCTCCTGTAGGAACTGAAAGTGGGGCGCGTACCTTGGGGCAGGTATTTATTGATTCCTCAATTGTCCGTACTGCAAAAATTAATCTTTATAAATTGGATTCGCGCTTCAAGCAGGCCCGGGTCAATATTGAAAGTTTTCATGGCAATGTCTTATTGACCGGTCAGGTGCCGGATGCCCATTTAAAGCAACTGGCTGAAGACAATGTCAAATCCATGAGTGATGTCAAAGCGGTACATAATTTTATTACTGTCGGCAATCAGATCAGCTATAGCACCATCATGCAGGATACTGCGGTGACTGCAAATACCCGTGGCTTGATCATGAAAGCGACTGTGGTAGCGGATAGTAAAGTGCATGTGCATACTGAAGATGGCGTACTGTATGTGATGGGTCGTTTAAATGGTGCCGAGATTACTGACCTGAATCAGGTATTACAGCAGGTAGGCAATGTTACTAAAATCGTGACCCTAATTGATAATGTGGAGCAATATTCAAGTCTGGCTAATCAAAACTTTGCCGCACCGGCATATGCGCAGCCGGGTATTGAACAGACGCCAGTGGCGATTGATCCTGATACGGTTGAACCGACCTATGAACCATAAGGTCGGCCAGTTTAAAACCCAACTCTCACAGCGTATTTTGCAGTTTCAACAGCACTATCAAGATTTCCGGTTATACGATTTTGGCAGTTATGCTTTAAATCGTTTAACCCCGAAACAGGGCTACACGGTCGAAACACAATTGGCCTATGGTCTGAAATCCCGGCAACGCTTTGACCTGTTTCGAAGTCAGCAGCCTTTGCCTCATCGTCCCCTGATTGTGTTTGTACATGGCGGTGCCTGGTTGCATGGCGATAAAAAGGATTACCAGTTTATCGGTGAGGCTTTTGCTAAAGACGGCTATGATGTGGTGGTGATGAATTATCATCTGGCGCCACAACATATTTTTCCGACCTATATTCATGATCTACATTTATTGCTCAATCATTTGCAGCAGTCAGCTGGACAGTTGCAGATCTGTGCTGAAAATCTGGTCTTGATGGGACACTCTGCCGGGGCATTCAATGTGATGTCTGCCTTGTATCATCCGCAATCTGCCAGCATTGATCACAATCAAATCCGGGCGATTATTGGTCTGGCGGGGCCTTATCATTTTGATTACAAAAATGATCCGATCTGTGCCGATGCATTTGATCAGGCGGTGCCTTATCAGCAGGTGATGCCTTATTATTTTGTTAAAAATAGCTCAATCCGGCATTATCTGTTTATTGCCGAAAAAGACAAGATTGTTGGGCATTTCAATAGCCAGGATTTGGACCGCGTACTGAAAGAGAAGGGCAATCATAGCCATTTGATTCACATTCCGAAACTTGGCCATATTACGATCGTGGGTTCGCTCTCTAGTTTGTTTAGCCGTTTTTTCCACACCAAGGCACAGGTGCTTTGGGCGCTCGAAGATGCATTTAAATCCTGAGCTAATAGCTGGATAACCCTGTAGCAACACATAAAAAAGAACCCAGGGCGATTATCCACTGGATTCTTTTTTAAGCCGTTGAGCTAAATCTTTCAAGTGCAGATTTATAGCCAGGTCTTGGTGTCGTCTGCGACTGCCGTACCTTGAGTGACATGCATGATCATGGCATGCGCAATACTGCCTTTGAATGGAATTTCAGGCAGTTGATCGAATTTGAAGAATTGCGCATCGCTAATTTCTTCTTCCTGCAGCTCGATTTCTCCCGCGGCATATTCAGCCTTGAAGGCAATCATCAGATTGCTTGGAAACGGCCAGGGCTGGCTGGCCAGATACTGAATATTCTTGAGCTGTAAACCGACTTCTTCCAACGTTTCACGACGTACTGCATCTTCCAGCGTTTCACCCACTTCAACGAAACCGGCAATCAGTCCATACATCTGGCTTTTAGTATTACGTGCATTTTTGGCCAGCAGAATCTCGTCTTTGCCTTTGGTAATAACAGTAATAACACAAGGCTGTACCCGTGGATATTGACGATAGTTGCAGGATGGGCAGACCATGGCATATTCAACAGCATGCGCTTCAGTCGCTGTGCCGCAATGACTACAGAATTTATGGTTACGACGCCATTCTAAAAGCTGCACCGCACGACTGGCCTGTTCAAATTGCTGGGTATTCCAGAACTGTAACAGCTGACGGATGGGAACCAGTTGTAAGTCTGGAGGAGTTGGCTCATCGGGAAGGAGGTCACGGGCAATCACCTGATCACCCGTGTGGAGTAGCAAATCACTTGCTAAGGCTTCAACCTGTGGAAGTTGAAAGTGTTGATCGACCAGCAGTTGCTGTTGTTGAAAAATATAAGCAAGTGATAATTTGGACATTAGGCAACTATTTTGAGTTTCTCACTACTGTCCAATGCTACCTGAAACATCGCCTGTAATACAGGCTGTTTGTTCTTTAAGTTATCAATCATCATGTCGGCACTGGCCAGGGTGTCTAAAGCACGATGAATTTCTTCCGGACTTAATGCAATCGACAGATCAATACGGTTTTTGATGAATTCTGCAGTGGTCGTGAATGCAGTACGAACATGTTCCGCATTCAGGAATAGCATCGCGCCGCCGATTTCACAAAACTGTACCGGAACAGGTTCAAGGGCTGTCAAGTCATGATCTTGCAGGTAATTGCTGAGAATCTGGCTGGAAAGCTCAATTAGAGCCTTAGTTTCAGTGAGTAAAGCAGCGTGTGCTTCATCCAGACGGTCCAGAGAAATATTCATGTTGTTGACACGCAGCTGCAAGCGGCTCGAAGTATGATGACGTTCCAGTACGCCAATCGAGTTCATCGCAGACAGAATCACATTCATCAACTGCTGGGCAAAGCTGGCATCCTGCATCATCTCCGGTTGGTTCAGTGAAGCAGCCTGACGGGTCAGGTCATGATAGGCTTCATTCAGGTTCAACACCTTGAAGATATTGGCCAAACTATTCAGTTGAGCCTGTAATTCCTGAGTCTTTTCAGGCGTCATATTCTGATAATTGAACTCGATATCATTACGAATTTGCGCCATTTCCGTGGTCACCAATTCGCTGATGGTATGCATGGTTTCAAAGTCTGGACCATACAGATGGCGACTGAAGACCTGTAATTGCATATCGGTCAGTAGGTCATCGCCCACATTGAGCTGGCTACGGATAGATTGCGCAGTTTCATCTTCCTGACTGATACACAGGCTAAGAATATTAGCTAAATCTGACAACGAAGCCTTGAAGCTGTCTGCTGAGCTAAAATATTGTGCCATGTTGCGTTCAATGCTCACCAGTGTGCGTAGACGTGGCTCATTAATCAGCAGGTGCTCAATATTGTTTAACGCGACATATACCAGATTCCAGTACTGCTTGCTGTCATGTTGTTCTGCAAGTCCGGCCAGATAAGCCCCCACCAGTTTGATGGCTTGCAAATCCAGTTCACTTTCTTCCTGATTGATCAGCTTGTTGAGTGACAGCTTATACAGACGGTGTACATATTGGGATTTTTCCAGACTTGGTGCCTGTGGCAGCGCAAAATCAGGAGTGACGCAATCTAATAGCGATTCTACATGCTGGCCTTCAGTCGTCAGTGGTTTACCCAAAGCCAGTTCCAAGCGGTTCAGGGTATCCAGCAAAAACTGTGGAATTTTTACTTCACGCAAACAGATAAATTCGATATAGCGTTTCAGCATAGTGGTGCCTTCACTCAAGGCGATCACTTCTTGAGTATTGACCTGCGCCGGATTCCCCATAATCTTGCGCATTAATTCTGCTGAATATTGAGCGACTTTTGCCAGATTGGACATGTCGATGAGTGCCAGAACCTGGGCGCATTGTTCGAACTGATTTAATGCATCATCAATACCAAAAGGTAAAGTCTGGTCTTCTACCAAGGTGCTTACTGCTGATTCGACTAACTTGATCGAGTTATCAACCTCATTTTTTATTATCAGTAAAGCTGTTGGATCAAAATGTATAGAGGTTTGGTAAGACATGATCTGCACCTTTCCTGGAGTATTATCTATATATGAGCCCCGCTTTAAACTACGGGGCCTCTTTGTATTTACTATAACTGAAGAACGATAGTTTTAAACCTAAAGTATCCCCGGAAATGTAGATTTTATTTCGCGAAAAGGCAAGCAGTTCCATGTTTTTCTTCGAATTGTTTGACCCAATTCTCATGTTCCTGTAATTCCTGTTCTGACGGGAGAATCACCGGTAATTCAATTTCAACTCTGGCCATCCCTGAACGGCTGTTCTGGTCTTCAGACTGAGACAGGGCATCGATATCAAAAGACACCTGTCCACCGGTCATCGCCAGATAAACATCGGACAGGATTTCCGCATCGAGCAAGGCACCGTGGAAAGTACGGTCACGTTGTGGAATCTCGTAACGGCGCACTAAGGCATCCAGCGAATTTTTCTGCCCGGGATGCTTGGACTTGGCCAGTGCCAAGGTATCGGTGACGTCACAAACCTCGGAGAGTGCTTTAAAACCTGCACGTTTGAATTCCATATCCAGGAAGTTCATATCGAAGGTTGCGTTATGCGCAATAATTTCCGCGCCGTGTAAATAGTCAAACAGCACTTGAGAAATTTCTTCAAACAGCGGTTTGTCTTGCAGGAATTCGTCGGTGATCCCGTGGACATTCACAGAATCGCCGACCGGTGTTTTCGGATTGATATAAATATGAATCGAGCTGCCGGTCAGTTTGCGGTTAATCATTTCCAGCGCGCCGACTTCAATAATCCGGTCACCATCCTGATAATAAAAACCGGTGGTTTCAGTATCCAGAATCAGTTGTCGTGGGCCATGCAGCTGTAACTTGGCCGGTGTAATGACAATTTGCGGATGTATCTCAGTCGAGGCAGATGCGTCTGAAGATGAAGCATCTTCATTGCTGTCCGTTGCTAAAACTTCAGTCTGTACAATTTCTTCAACAGTCACTTCGATGATTTCTTCCGGCAGGTCTTCCAGCTCTTCTTCACTCTCAGCCAGATCCAGACCGAAAGGATCATCTAGCAACCAGTCGGGTTCAGATTTTTTTTTATCTTCAGACATTGAAGGGCTTTGCTTGGATTTTTTCAGGGTTTCATCAGCACCCAGATTGGCCAGCTGATCGGCCATTTCATTGCCCGGATGTCCAGCATGACCTTTGACCCAGTGCCATTCAATATCGCGTCCTTGACAGACTTCATCGAGTTTTTGCCACAGATCCGGATTTTTGACGTCTTTCCAGTTTTTCTTTTTCCAGCCGTGAATCCATTCGGTAATGCCTTGTTTGACGTATTTGGAATCGGTATAGATCACCAGTTTGTCTTGCTTGTCACAGAACAGAATCCCTTCAATCGCAGCCGTCAGTTCCATACGGTTATTGGTAGTATGGTCTTCACCGCCACAGATTTTGTGTTCTTGTTGGCCATTAACAATGTACGCACCCCAACCGCCTAAACCCGGGTTGCCGCGACAGGCGCCATCAACATAAAGTGTGATAGTGTGTGACATAGATGAAATCCGATCAAAATAGAACAAGCTGGAAGGCTTATTGTATAGCGCAAATGCAGTCGATCAATCTATATGTCCGGGATTTTTTAATTTCTTGTAACATTTAACGTGAAATCGCGGTAAATTATTGGCTTGAGTCTTCGACATGCTTCACTACAATGGCATATCTAAAAAATAAATTTATATACGAGTTGTTTGGATTTCTTTATGTATAAACCAACCGCAATTTTGTGGCAGCCGACATTACCTACATTTTTAAAATATTCTGTACTGGGAACTGCGCTTGCTTCTCTAGGACTGACGGGCTGTTCATCTACACAAAGTGCGACCCAAACAGCATCAAGCAAGCAGGTTGGATCACAATATTTGGATGCCAGCAGTCTGGATGGACTCGAAGATTTACTCTCTGCAACGGATATGCGTGCAGTCGAAGGTGACCGTTTACAGATTCTGAAACATGGTGATGTCTGGAAACGCATGACCGTGGGTTTCAAGATGGACTTAAGTGTCTGGAATCCGCGGATTGATGCGCAGCGTGGCTGGTTTATTTCACGTCAGCCTTATCTGGATCGCTTAAGTGCGCGTGCATCACGTTATTTATATTACACGGTAAAAGAAGCAGAACGCCGTGGTATGCCGACCGAGTTGGCACTATTACCGATTATCGAAAGTTCTTATGATCCGGCTGCGACCAGTAGTGCGGCGGCGGCAGGTTTATGGCAATTTATTCCAAGTACCGGCCGTATTTATGGTTTAAAGCAGACCTCATTATACGATGGTCGCCGTGATGTAGTGGAATCGACCCGTGCAGCCTATGAATTTTTAGGCAGTCTGTATAACCAGTTTGGTTCCTGGGAATTGGCGCTCGCTTCTTATAATGCCGGCCCAGGCCGTATCCAGCAGGCAATTAACCGTAACAAAGCCGCAGGTCTGCCCACCGATTATTGGTCATTGAAACTACCACAAGAAACCATGAGTTACGTGCCACGTTTCCTGGCGGTTGCACAAATTATTAAAAATCCGGGCAGTTATGGGGTGAGTTTGCCACCGATTGCCAACCGTCCGCATTTCCGTGAAGTACCGGTCGGTGTTGCCAGTTTAAATGAAATTGCAGCGATTACCGGTTTGAGCCGTGCAGAACTGTATCAATTAAACCCGGGTCATCGTGGTGATCATATTGATCCTGCAAGTCCGCGCCGTATTCTGATTCCAGCTGACCTAAGTCCTTCAGTCGATGAAAAGCTAAAAAAATTATCCGGTTCAGGTGGTTTATGGGCGAGTAACACGAGCAGCCTGCCGCGAAATACGACGACAGTGGTGCCCACCAGAGCTGCACCGCCAGAATTAAATACCAAAACGATTACACCTTCTAAACAGACTCCGCCAGCGGTTGTTAGTAATCAGCCTGCAACGACTGTTGCTAAAACAACGACTCCGGCTAAAGCTGCAAGTACGCCACCTGTCGTCACAGCAGCGGTAAGTACCGCGACAACGGCAAATACTGTAACGCAGACTACGAAAAAGATTTCGACGCCTAAAGGCTCATCTGCCTTGGCCAGTTTTGCGGCACAAAGTGATTTGCCGATTCCAAGTGCGCCGCGTATTCCGGTAGCTGTAACACCTGCAGCGCCAGCGAAACAGATTCAGGTCGAACCACCGATTTCGGCAGCTGAGCGTCAGCAAGTTGAGCAGGCGGTCATCGCACAGGATATTCAGAAAACTGTAGATGAAATTCTGCAGCCTGTCGCAACACCGGCAGAACAGGCCCAAGTGGTTGAAGAGCTGAAAGCATTGGCGCCGGCAGGTACAGAAATTGTTGATCCTTATGATGGCAAAATCAAGCTGACTGCCATTCAAACCAGCCTGTCTGTGGCTGAGCAGCAAGGCAAAGAACTGACAAAAGGCTTCTCTTATCCAAAAGAAGTTGCTGACAATACCACTGCGAATTCGGTTGAAGCCCAGCTGAATCAGGGCAAAAATTACGTCAAGACTGATTCTGAAGTGGTGGTGGTCGCTCCAAAAGGCAAACGCAGTACCTATAAGGTGTTACTAGGTGATAATCTGGCAATGATTGCGGCTAAAAATGGCGTGAACTGGCGTGATGTGGCGAAATGGAACCAGATTGATCCAAATTCTCCACTGTATGTGGGCACCACCATTTATCTGTATGATGCCAAACCTGTACAGGAAGCCAGTAAAGCCAAAGAAAAGCCGGAAACTTATGTCGTTCAGGCCAATGACTCTCTGACTAGCGTAGCGAATCAGTTTGGTTTCAGTGTAAAACAACTGGCTGATTTTAATGGCTTGAGCACCAATAGTGGTTTGTTCGTTGGGCAAAAGCTGTCATTGAAAGATACAGGGAAATCCACAGCCAAAGCTGAAGAGATTAAAAAATCTGAAACTGCCAAGGTTCAGACCAAATCCTATACAGTGAAACGCGGTGAGTATCTGAAACTGATTGCCGATCGTTACGGACTCTCAAATGCTGAACTGGCATCTTTGACTTCAGGTCTGACTGCCGGTAGCAGTCTGATGCTGGGTCAGAAAATCAATGTACCACTTCAGGAAGTTGAAGGACTAACGGCATCTAGCCAGAAAACTGAGCAGAAGTTTGAAAATGTCAAAGTCGATCAGACTGCAACTGAAAACTATCAGGTCAAACGCGGTGAAACCCTGTATAGCATTGCCAATCAAAGCAAGCTCAGTGTATCTGAACTGGCAGCTTTAAATGGTTTTTCGGCCAATAGCGGCTTACGTATGGGTCAGACCATCAAGATTCCAGCCGGAAGTCAGACCCCTGAAACCTATACGGTTCAATCGGGTGATACGTTGACCGGCATTGCTGCAAGATACAATCTGTCAATGGACCAGGTGGCGAGCCTGAATGGCATGTCACGTAATGCCGGTTTGCGAGTGGGACAGCGTCTGAAACTCAGTGGTGAAGTTGCTGAACCGGTACGTGAAGTGGTTGCTGAAACTGCGTCGAAGAATGCAAAATCGGATTCGCATGTGGTGAAGTCAGGTGAAACCTTAAGTTCTATTGCACGTCAGTATCATTTACAACTGAAATATCTGGCAGATTTAAATGGCCTGAATACCAATAGTACGGTGCGTATTGGTCAGCGTTTAAAAATTGAGGGTGACTTTCCGGTAGATAAAAAAGTTGAAGACGTGAAAGTGGCAACTAAGCCTGTAGCTTCTAAGGCAACTGAATCCTATACCGTTAAATCAGGCGAATCCCTGAATGCAATCGCCAGCCGTTTAGGCATAAGCGTGACCGACCTTGCTCAGTTAAATAATCTGAGTCCACGTGCAGGATTACGTGTCAGTCAAACTATTCAGATTCCAAAACTGGTGACGGATTATAAAGTCAAACGTGGTGATACCTTAATCGGTCTGGCCTCACGTTATGGTCTGAACAGCAATGAACTGGCGGAAATGAATGATCTCAAACCGAATACACAATTGCGTATTGGTGATGTGATTAAAGTGCCGAATTAATGAATGGATCATGAGATTCGCTCATTTATTTAAAACTTTCAGGTTGATCTGGCTAGCCCCGCTGCTCGTAAGTAGCAGTTGGGCAGCCCTGATCACCACCCCATATATTGCACTACATAGTCAGCCGAAATATGCTCAGGCCAAATCCCTACCTTATGCCAATCCGCAAGCACCGAAAGGCGGTACGCTGATTCTGGCAGCTGATGGCAGTTTCGATAATTTGAACAGCATGAATGGCAAGGGCAATGTCACTGAAGGGGGCAACTATATTTTTGACAGTTTGCTGTCCAAGTCACTGGATGAGCCCGGTGTGTACTATTCTTTGCTGGCAGAAAAAGTCAGTTTTGACCCCAAGAAAACCGCCTTTATTATTTTTCATTTAAATCCCAAAGCACGGTTTAGCAATGGCCAGCCGGTGACTGCACAAGATGTCAAATACAGTTTTGAGTTGTTTCAGACCCAGTCCAATTTTGGCCTGCAGATGTATCTGGCTGATTTAAACCGGCTGGAAGTCCTGTCACCTTTACAGGTCAAAATGAATTTTAAATCCGGACATAATCCGGAAATGGCGATGATTGTCGCGCAGATGCCCATTTATTCTAAACAGGAATGGCAAAAACGTAATTTTAAAGAATTGACGCTGAAACCGATGCTGGGTTCAGGGCCTTATGTCATTGAACACATAGATGCTGGACGTAGTATTAGCTACAAACGCAATCCCCGATACTGGGGCAAAGACTTGATGGTCAATCGCGGGCGTTATAATTTTGACCGGATCAAGTATCGTTATTATCGTAGTCCTGAAATCAAGTTTGAAGCTTTCAAGTCGGGCCAATTTACCTTGCATGAGGAAAAACAGGTCAACCGCTGGGTGAAAGACTACCAGTTTCCCGCCGTTCGGCAAGGACAGGTGCAGCGTTACCGCTTTCAGCATCACAACCCGATTCCGACCCAGAGTCTGATATTCAATACCCGCCGTCAGCCTTTTGCCGATATCCGTTTCCGCCAAGCCTTGAGTTTTGCCTATGACTTTGAATGGCTGAATAAAGCCATGTTCTATGGTGAATATCAGCGCCTGAACAGCTTTTTTTCCAATAGCGAGCTTGCATCTCATGGACGGCCAGGCATTCAAGAACTGCACATTTTAAAACCCCATTTAAAGCAGCTTGATCCGGTTCAACGTCAGGCTGTACTGCAGGACTGGAAATATCCTCAGTCAGATGCCTCCGGTTTTAACCGGAACAATCTGTTAAAAGCCCGTCAATTGCTATTAAAGGCAGGCTATCGTTATCAACAGGGGAAGTTGGTCAATGCTGCGGGTCAACCGGTACAGATTGAGTTCCTGTTGCATCAGGCGGAGCAACAGCGTGATCTGATGCCATATCTACGTCATTTAAAACGCTTGGGCATTCAGGCCAGCATTCGTATGGTAGAAACCGCGCAATATTATGAACGGCTGCGGAATTATCAGTTTGATATGATTATTGATACCATGCCGCAATCCCTGACACCGGGGCAGGAGCAGAAACAGTTCTGGGGCAGTCAGGCCGCAGCGCAGTCAGGTAATTATAATTATGCCGGCATTCGAAATCCGGCCATCGATGCCGTCATTCAGCAGGTGACTCAGGCTCAAAACCGTGAACAGCTGGTGAATAGTACCCGAGCATTAGACCGTTTACTGCGTGCAGGCTATTATCATATTCTGACTTATGGTACGGGTGAATACTGGTATGCTTACTGGAATATGTATCAGCAGCCGCAACGAAAACCTAAACTCTCCGCCGGGATTGATTACTGGTGGGTCGATGCAGAAAAGGCCAGACATGTGGCTGATTATTTCAAACAGCATTAAGCTCCAAGCCTATCAGGGAGTGCCATGAGCACTTATATTCTCAAACGTCTGTTGCTGATGATTCCAACCTTGCTGATCATTTTGCTGATCAATTTCATGGTGATCCAGCTGGCACCCGGTGGTCCGGTGGAGCAGGCGATTTATCAGGCGCAACAGGTCAATGGTTTGGCGCATACCGGATTGCAGTATCAGGGAAAGCAAGGCCTCACACCGGAGATGCTTGAGCAGATTAATATCCAGTACGGCTTTGACCAGCCGCTGCATATTCGATTTTGGGAAATGCTAACGCGTTATGCGCAGTTTGATCTGGGGCAGAGTTTTTTCAAAGACAAACCTGTGACTGAACTCATCTGGGAAAAATTGCCAGTATCGCTTTCTTTAGGCCTGTGGAGTACCTTGCTGATTTATCTGGTCTCCATTCCTTTAGGGATTAGAAAAGCCCGAAAACATGGCAGTCTGTTTGATCAGACTACCTCTCTAGTGTTGGCAGTAGGCTATGCCATTCCAGCCTTTATTTTTGCCATTTTACTCATCATATTTTTTGCTGGTGGGTCTTATCTGCACTGGTTTCCCTTGCAGGGAATTCGCTCTGAAAATTTTGCTGAACTCTCATTCTTTGCGAAAATTCAGGATTATTTCTGGCATATGGCCTTGCCGCTGTTGGCCATGGTGCTTGGCGGATTTGCCAGTTTGACCTATCTGGTCAAATTTTCTTTTGTGGAAGAGCTGAGCAAACAATATGTCCTGGCTGCGCGGGCCAAAGGTTTAACTGAACATGCAGTGCTGTATCGGCATGTATTCCGGAATGCCATTTTAGTGCTTATCGCAGGTTTGCCCGAAGTTCTGATCGGGGTGTTTTTCGTGGGCAACCTGTTTATCGAGATTATTTTTAATCTGGATGGGTTAGGTGTTTTAGGTTTTGAGGCGATTATCCAGCGTGACTATCCGGTGATTTTCGGTACTTTGTTTATCTTTACCTTGCTCGGCCTGATGCTGCGCTTGCTGAGCGATTTGCTCTATCAACTGATTGATCCAAGGATTCATTTCAGTTCACGTCGAGGATCACAATAATGTCTTCCTTGATGCAAGCACGCTGGCAACGTTTTAAGCAGCATAAGTTGGGTTTTAGCTGTTTCATTATTTTCAGTGCTATTTTCATCATTTCCTTGGGTGCAGAACTGATTGCTAACGATAAGCCCCTGTTGGTGAAATATGATCATGCTTTTTATCTGCCCATCTTGAAATCCTACCCGGAAACCACGTTTGGTGGAGTATTTGAGACAGAAGCAGAATATAAAGATCCTGCCGTACAGCAACTGATTGCAGAAAAAGGCTGGGCGATCTGGCCCATCATTCCGTTTTCCTATCAAACGCCAAATTTTGAACTGGCTGAACCGGTGCCTTCGCCCCCGAGTGTGCAAAACTGGCTGGGAACAGATGACCAGGGCCGTGATATTCTGGCACTGATTCTATATGGCTTAAGGATTTCATTACTGTTTGGTTTTGCACTGACTTTATTGTCTGCGGCGCTGGGAATTTTAGCAGGGGCTATTCAGGGTTATTATGGTGGATGGATTGACCTGATCGGGCAACGCATACTCGAAGTCTGGAGCGGTTTGCCGATGCTGTTTATGGTGATGGTACTGGTCAGTCTGTTTACCCCGAGTATTTACTGGCTATTTCTGATCATGCTGTTATTTGGCTGGACCACACTGGTGAGTATGGTGCGCGCTGAGTTTTTGCGCGCCAGAAATCTGGAATACGTCTGGGCAGCAAGAAGTATTGGGGCCGGGGATGGACGGATCATGTTCAAACATATTCTCCCCAATGTGATAGGTTCTAGCCTGTCACAGTTACCTTTTATGCTAACCGCCAATATTACTGCACTGACAGCGCTGGATTTTTTAGGGTATGGTTTGCCACCCGATTCGGCATCCCTAGGGGAACTCTTGCTTCAGGCCAAAAACAACTTAAATGCGCCGTGGCTGGCATTGTCTGGATTTTTTAGTTTGGCGATTGTACTGAGTTTGCTGATCTATATGGGAGAAGCAGTACGGGATGCTTTTGATCCAAGAAACTAAATCACAAAAATCTTTAACCATAAAAAAATAAGCAGATAAAAATTGTGTAAATTTGACAAGACTGATTGTCAATTGTTCTGGCTTACGTTATAAACGAATACAAAATAATAGTAACGTATCAGGACAGATCATGACTCAATTGGCCGATTCCATTCAAATTCGTAATACCACTTTTAAAAATCGCATCATTAAAGGTGCCATGAGTGAAGCACTGGCCAATGATGCCGGCCAGCCCAATCAGGCGCATTTCAAGTTGTATGAAGCATGGGCCGAAGGTGGCTTGGGTTGTGCTATTACGGGTAATGTCATGGTGGATTATCGTGCCAAGAATGAACCGGGGGTCGTAGTGGTAGAAACAGAACGCGATCTGGCGCAGCTCAAAGTCTGGGCCGACGTAGGCAAACAGCATGGCATGGTACAACTGGTCCAGTTGTCGCATCCGGGCCGCCAGTGTCCCAAGGGCCTGAATCAAGAAACGGTTGCACCGTCCGCAGTCCCATTTAGTCCGGCTTTGGCAATGAGCTTTGGAACCCCGCGGGAACTGCGTGAAGATGAAATCCTGGATATTATCCAGCGCTTTGCCACTTCGGCTGCTATCTGTGAACAAGCAGGATTTGAGGGGGTGCAGTTGCATGGGGCACATGGTTATCTGATTAGCCAGTTTCTGTCACCGCTGACCAATAAGCGTCAGGATCAATGGGGTGGTAGTATTGAGAATCGCACCCGTTTCTTGCTGCAAACCTATCAGGCTGTTCGTGCTGCGACTTCGGAAAATTTTATTATTTCAGTCAAGCTGAATTCAGCTGATTTCCAGCGCGGTGGTATTAGCGAAGAAGATGTCATTTATGTCTTTAAGGCGATGGACACTGCAGGCATTGATATCATTGAAGTGTCAGGTGGTAGCTATGAAGCACCTGCGATGGCCGGCGTGAAAGCAGACAAGCGCAAGGCCTCGACCATTGCCCGTGAAGCCTATTTCCTCGATTTTGCCGAAAAAATCCGTCAGGAAGTGAAGTGCCATATCATGGTCACTGGTGGATTCCGAACAGTTGAAGGCATGAATGCCGCGCTCGACAGTGGTGCCTGTGATTTTGTCGGGATTGCACGTCCCTTTGCGGTAGAACCTGACTTGGGTAATCGTCTGGTTGCGGGGCAGGATGTACGTTATGCGGTTGAGAAAATTAAAACCGGTATTCCAATGGTCGACAAAATGGCGATTATGGAAATCATCTGGTATGCCGCGCAGTTTAAGGAAATTGCCAAAGGCAAGCAGCCTAATCCGAAACTGTCACCACTAAAAGTCTTTTTGCAGTATCTGAAAGGCAATGTCAAAGCGGTGATCAAGGGACAATTAAACTCGCGAAAATCGGCTTAATTTATATTAAAAAAAACCGGACACTGCAAATGTCCGGTTTTTTAATTTCTGGCATTTAGGAGTGCTTTAGGAATAATGCATCGCTTGGGTCTGAAAAGGAAATAATAACTGACTTAACTGACGAGTCGCCCATAAGCCTATTTCGGTATGATGCATATGCGGTGTAGTATAAGGAATCAGTAAATCAATTTTCTGTTCAGCACCCTCACAGCGCATGAAGCGGCTTTTTAACTGATTTAAGCGCTGCTGGTCCATACGGCTCATTGCAGGTTCAATTTTTGCTTGTGATGGGGCTGCACTACGTGAGGACAGGCGAGTTGCCAAGCCTGCACCCTGAATCCAGTCTTTAATAATCTGTTTTTCGGTCGCATTAAAGACCCCAAACATTTTACCTTCCGGATGATCGATCATTTTCCAGAAGCGACTTTGTTCTACTGGCGCATCTTTCACGATCCAGCCTTTTTCAATCATCACCTGCAAAAACTCGCTAATCTGGGCAGGATCGGATAACCAATCATTGATGGTCTTGCCACTAAACTGACATTTCTGATTATGAATATATTGACCAATCAGCGCTTTATTCTGAAAAACTTTTAAAGCCATCTGCCCAATATCCAGTTCCTTAATAATCTGAGAAGAACTTTTGCCGATGTCATTTAGAACATGGCCTTTTTTAATTAGCTCCAGATAAGTTTCCGGGTTTTCTGCATGATTAAAATGCTGGATAAACGCTTGCAGGGATTTCTGCGCATGACCATTGTGAGCATTATCAATAGTAATGTGCACATTGAAATAATGCGGATCGATACCCAGTTCAGCCAGTTCATAATTGGTGATTAACAGATGCAGCGGTAACTGTTCATAACCGAGATTAAAGCCAATGACCAGAGGTAAATATTTGGCCGGGGCATAAGCCAGTGCCAACTGTACGGCAGCCTGTTCATAGTAACTGTCATCCAAATGCTCGGCGTAACTGTTCAGCTCATAATGACTCAACAGGTCCTGATACATGGTGACATGATTGGCACGCGGATGCCCTAAACCAAGCTCTTCGAGATAGATGTAAATCAAATCTTTTAGCTCGGGCTGATTACAGTTTGGCACGGTCGAATATAACCAGGCACCATCGACCAGTTTGACCGGTGCAACTTTCGCCAGGAATTCGAAAGCATGAGAAACCGTTGGAAAATATTCCCGAGGCTGCTGCTGTTTACGGCGATTGACATAGGCCTGGAAAGTGGCACAGATTTGATGATGTTGTTCTAAAAGATGCTGTTCAACCTGTGCGGGCCGATCTAACCATCCGAGAGTATCAATATTTAAATTTTTAATCAGATCGCTCAAATAAGATTCAGCTTTTTCAGTTTTGGTATATGTCGAAATTTCAGTATCTTGAAAAAAGTCGACCCAATCCTTAAAGCTTTTAATTTGATAATTATGATTTTTATTTGGCGATAAAGGTAAACTTAGCTCTGTGCTGACGAACATAATCTGATCCTTGCAGATTTCTCTTAATTTACCTTAACGTGCCCTCTAAAAGCAGGGTGTTGAATTTTTGTTCTAATTTATTGGTGTATTGCTTTAAATGAAAATGAACGGATATTTCTATGCATAGAAATGTTAAAACAATACAAATTGTAAAATTAAGAATGGGATGGCAGCCCCCAGAAAGAGAGCTAGATTTGAACGAATGATAAAAACAAGGTTTAAAGTTTTCAGAAATAAAATTTGCAAGATAAAAAAAGCCCGAGTCGCAATGCTCGGGCTTTTTGTTGAGATGTTGCCATCTCGAATATGGCGTCCCTACGGGGATTCGAACCCCGGTTACCGCCGTGAAAGGGCGATGTCCTAGGCCTCTAGACGATAGGGACAGTACAGAAGATAAATTTTAAAACCGCTACTTTTAGCTTGAAGTAATGGCGTCCCTACGGGGATTCGAACCCCGGTTACCGCCGTGAAAGGGCGATGTCCTAGGCCTCTAGACGATAGGGACTTAATAAAATGTACTTCTGAAAATTGGCGTCCCTACGGGGATTCGAACCCCGGTTACCGCCGTGAAAGGGCGATGTCCTAGGCCTCTAGACGATAGGGACGTTTCAGAGGTGGGCGTATAATAGGGTGAAAACAGGGGGGTGTCAAACGCATTTCCATAAAAAAAATGATTTTCTGGGTTGAGTGCATAAATTTAAAACAATCTAGAGAAAATACTGGAAAATTACATGGTTTAAGCTGGATTTTTAAGCAATTCCAGAATTGCTTCTACTACCTGCGGATGGAGTAAATAGCCGGTAATATCATGCGGGCGGTGAATATGGGTACGAATGCCGTGGTTAATAATTGCGGGTTGAAACTGAAATGGCGGTTGTGTAAGAGGAAAGGCGGTAAGAAAATCATCAGTTGAATAAAAATTTATCCAGTCGCCTGTAATTGCTGCAGGTCGTACAATGGGTTGCGGTAAATGTGACTGGATCACCTGAAAGGCTAATGGCGATCCTAAAGTAATAAAACGCTGTACGTTCAGTTCAGGATGCTGAATAAGATAATTATAGGCAATCACACTGCCCAGAGAATGAGCAATCACAATACAAGGTTTGCGACCATTCAATTGCCGGGCAATCCGCTCATGAACTTCCTTCATGAAAGCAGGATTGTCGAGATACAGATAGGTTTCAATCAGAAATTTCTGAAGCAGGCTCCGATGCAGACTGGGAAAATAATTCAGCAATAATACAAAGTCTCGCAGTGCAACATTTTTGCTTAGCGTGGTAATAAATTTGAATTTCTGTTTAAAATCCATCGTGTCATTCAAATGAAGCTGGGGAAGATCGGAAATCACGGGCTTGCGCCAGCCAGGACGTGGAACGGGTGCAGGAAGCTGAGGATGGACAGGTTGACGGAAACGAAAGCTGGGCCATTGCTGGGGCATTAAGGTGCCAGCATTCAGGATGTTGCGAACGTTATAGTGTGAAAGTAAGTCTCCATAAAATGGAATGTGAATGTGACGTCGTAAATAACTGAATCTGGCATCATGACGGTGTTTGCGAATGCCTTTTTGAAGTATATGCAGCCAGCGCTGGCGAATCGATGCAGCACTATGATGTTGCTGGTTCATTCCATGAATAAAAATAACTTTCATCGATACCTCACGGAGGTCGATCTATATATTCACAGTATAGAGAAAATTGCGGCAAGCCAAGCTGCACTTTTTGTGGCGTTAATGTTTAAATTATCTTCGATAAAACAATCATTAACAGACATTTGTATATTTATAAAAAAGGCAGAAAAAGCAGTGAATTGGTAGGTTCGGATGAAAGATTATACTGAATAGAAAAAGAATATGAATGGAACGGTAAAAGTTGAATTTATAGGTTGGTGTGAGTCTTATAGTAATTCCAGGAGCGCTTTAATGACGTCCGGATGCTGAATATAACCATCAATATCATGCAGATGATAGATGGAGGTATGAATCTCCTGATTAATAATCGCCGGCTGAAACTGGAAGGGTGGTTCTGATAATGGAAAGGTAGTCAGAAAATCATCGCTACAATAGAAATTTATCCAGTCGCCTGAAAGTGCAGCAGGTCGTACAATCGGTTGAGGCAGATGAGCCTGGATGACCCGAAATGCCAACGGTGATCCAAGAGTAATAAAACGCCTGATATTCAGCTCCGGATGCTGAATCAAATAATTATAGGCAATCACGCTGCCAAGCGAATGTGCCACCAGAATCTGTGGCCTGCTGCTATAGAGTTGATCATGAATGCGGCGGTGAACTTCCTGCATAAAATGTGGGTTGGCCAAATAAAGATAAGTTTCCAGCAAAACTTATGCAAAAAGCTGGCATGTAAGCTGGGAAAATAATTGATGAGTACCGCAAAATCCCGCAAGGCAATATCTTTGCTTAATGCTGTAATGAATTTCAGTTTTTGATTGAAATTCAGGACATCATCAATATTCGACTGCGGGACGTCACAAATTTGATAGGTACACTGGTCTGGTGGCGATGTCGGTTGCAGCTGTGCGGGATGTAAAAAAGGGAAATGCGGCCACTGTTGCGGCATCAGGGTGCTGGCATTCAAGACGTTATGAAAATGATGCCGAGAAAGTAAATCGCCATAAAAGGGATACGGATATGCCGTTTTAAATAAGTAAAACGGGCTTGCTGTTGTAGGTTTTTCTGAAGGCCTGTTTTGAAGAGATGCAGCCAATGTTGACGTAATGAAGTAGCCGTATATTGTTGCTTGTTCATGCCGTGAATAAACACAATTTTCATCGACGCACCCTTAAGGCTGCCCATTATAGTTATAGTATAGATAAAAAAAGAGCGGCCGAAGCCGCTCTTTTAAGCATGATGATTAAGACTTGTTGTGATAAAAGGCATAATAACTTGCATAACACGCTGCAATAAACAGCAGACATCCTACGAAGCTGATGCGCATTGATGGATCAAAGACCATACTGATACAGGTAATAAAACAGAACACAAAGCCCAGGATTGGCACAATCGGGAACAATGGTGCAGCAAAGCCCAGGTCTTTGGCCGTATGACCCTGTTTATACCACTGACGCCGGAAGTTGAACTGGCTTAAGCAAATACTCATCCAGACCACCACCATGGTAAACGCCGCAACGCCCAGCAAGTTGGTAAAGATCGTTTCTGGCGCAAACTGTTCAGACAATAAACCTGGCAATGCACCCAGCATAGTTACCATAACTGCAATATACGGTACACCGCGAGCATTCAGTCTTGAGAATACTGCAGGTAACTGTTTGCTGTATGACAATGACCACATCATACGTGAAGCAGCAAATAGACCTGAGTTGGCAGCAGACAACAATGCAGTGATAATTACAAAGCGGATGATGTCTTCAGCATATGGGATACCAATGTGCTGGAATACGGTTACGAATGGACTGCTACTTACGCCTTCAGCGGCTAAGCCTGCTTCCTGATGCGGAAGTAAGGCTGTTACCACGATAATCGTACCTACAAAGAAAATTAATAAGCGGAAAATCGCAGTATTAATTGCTTTAGGAACATTTTTCGCAGGATCTTCAGTTTCACCGGCAGCCACACCAATCAGCTCGGTACCAGAGAAGGCAAAGTTCACAATCAGCATCGTAGCAAAAATCGGGAATAGACCTTCAGGGAACCAGCCTTGTGTAGTTAGATTGGTAAATAAAGGCGCAGCTTCATAGCCTTGATAGCCCAGAACACCAAAGATGGCCAATAGACCTAAAAGAATAAAAGCAACAACCGTGACCACTTTTACCAGTGCCAGCCAGAATTCGGATTCGGCAAACCAGCGGGTAGAAATCATATTTAGACTAAATACGAATACACCAAAGATAATGGTCCATAACCACATAGAAATGTCCGGGAACCATTCCTGCATCAGCAAGGCCGCTGCAGTAAATTCAGTTCCAAGAGTGACCGACCATGTCAGCCAGTATAACCAGGTGATGGTATAGCCTGTGCCTGGTCCAATATAACGTTTGGCATAAGCACCAAATGAACCAGATTCTGGCATATGAACGGCAAGTTCGCCCAAACATAGCATCACCATGTACGCGATAATACCGCCCAGGAGATAAGCGAGAATGGCACCTACAGGCCCCGTTTGTGCAATGACTTCACCCGACCCTAAGAATAGGCCTGTTCCGATTGCGCCACCAAGCGAAATCATGACCAGATGTCGAGTACTCATAGCGCGTTTTAAAGGCGCAGAATTGCCCTGATGCGTAGCATCATTCGGAGATGAGTGCATAGGAAATAAGAAATACTTCAAAGGAATGAAGCGAGCTATTGTAGTGAAAAACTACAAATCTGCAATCGAATAATGGTAATTTCGAATAAGGTCTGATCGTATGAGATCAATAGATGGCGTCCCTACGGGGATTCGAACCCCGGTTACCGCCGTGAAAGGGCGATGTCCTAGGCCTCTAGACGATAGGGACGTTGCGAGGTGATGCGTATATTAAGGATTAAGCCGGGGTTTGTCAAAAGGGTTTTTGCTAAAATTCATTTAACAGTTTAAACATTAGGCAAAACAAAAATTTTATTTTATTAAGATGTTATTTTCTGAACAGATTTCAAGACTATAAAAAATAAATATTTGAAAAGATCACTAAAACTTAGTGATCTGGAGTTTGATATTGCTCAGGCTGAGAGTTTTCAGCTGGGGTTGACACTGTCTCAGTCTCCGCAGTGTTGTCATCATCACGGTTGACGATATAGAGATATAGCGCGGACGGGGCTAAAATCAGTAAAACCAGTAAGATCTTTTTTAACATGATACAAAGGCAAAATATGAAATCGCATTAATTATAGCCTAAGCAAATTAAAAAGAGCAGCAGCATGTACCTATTCAGGCTCTAGAATTTAAAAGTAACATCTGCAATAAATTGGCGGCCGATTTCAGTCATTACACGTGGTCTATCATTTGAGGTCGAGCCTGTTGTATAGGTATTCACGCGGTTGGTGACGTTGTTAATGATTAAACCAAAAATTGCCCTTAAATCTTTTGAAATTTCCCAATCATAGGTGGTGCGCATATCCCATGTAAATTTTGGTTTAATTTCAGAGGCTAAATAGGTGTCAAGCAGTTCACTTTCATACTCGACTTTGTCATTTTTATCGGAGACTGCAACCATATCATCGTAACTGTCTTTATAGCTAAAGAAGTTTGAAATACGTACAGGCAGTGTACCGAATACAATATCCCAGTTTACTCGTGCGATCCATGGTTGGTTAAAGTTTGGGGCAGGGCGGTCTGACCAACGGATAATTTGATCATCATAAGAGACCCATTCATCTTGAGTGGCTTGATCATAGGCTGAAGTGTAATCTACATAACTGCGGAAGACTTCACTGTAGTCAAATCCCAAGGAAAATAAATGTTGGCTATCCCCCAGTGCGATCGGTTGACGATTTTTAAGTGTTAAGGTGTAGATGTCAGCTTTGCCACTTCCATCATTGTTATATTCGTAGAAGAATTTTGATCCATCTAAAGGAGTAACTTTAGTTTTTGATATTTCATCCTGATATTTACGATTGACCCATTTTAACCCTAGATCCCAATTCTGGATTTGTGTATTCAGGCCTAAAGCAGTCTCGTCACTGAAAGGGGTATTGAGCGCTGAACTACGCGCACCGCTGGATAGTGCAGTTTGTGTTGCTACCCAAGGCGCATGTGGTTTTTCACGTGACAGTTTGTAGAGCAAATCATTTTGAATTTCATTCAGCTCTGTACCTAAAGTTTGCTGACCATAGTAGCGATTCCATCCCGCGGATAAATGCAATTGATCATTACTAAAGGGTTTGTAAGAGAGACGGCTACGAGGAGCAATATTGATATTACTACTTAAAGAGTCATAATCAGCGCGAACACCAAAGCGTGTTGAAAATTGATCATTCCACTGAATATTATCTTCAATAAATATATTTAGGCGATCTTGCTGAGCTTGGATAGCACCAGCTTTGTACAGAGTCCCACCAGCGATATATTGTCCATTCCAACCATTTATCGTTAGTTTATCATCACAATATGGGTCACTCAGGAGGCAAGAAGTATCTTTGCCAAGTTCTTTTAAATGAGTCTTTGTCGCGAGTAAAACATCCTCGGCTCGTTTCCACTCAACATGAGCATGGCTATAACCCGCACCTAGAGTCATGTTGTGTTGGGATTGACCAACTTTAAATGGGTCTATATTGGCTTGTAGGTCGTAAGAGAGAACGTCTTGGAGTTGTTTGATTTCTCCCATGATGGCGCCCTCTCGAACTACATCGGTATTATTCCAATCTTTACTTCCTTTGGCGTAGTACCAATGCATACTGTAGTTATTGTCAGCAACACGTTGTGTCGCCGAGTTTTGGAAATTAAGTTTGTGTACGAGAGTACCTAAGTTGAAGCGATGTTCAAGTTCCGAGAACAGAGTAAGTGTTTCGGTTTCAGTAGTACTACCTGAATCACGATTGCTGTCCACATAACTTAAGCTATCGAGCAAACCATAATCGAAACCAAACTTCGCTTTGGTTGAGGCGTTTGGTGTATAAAATAATGTTGCACCAAGATTTGAGATATGTCGTTCTTGATCAATTGTTTTAGGTGTTTCAAAACCACTTTTGACTGGGATGATAGACTCTCGTTGAGAAGCATAAGCATTAAAGCTCCAATCATTCGAGAGCTTCCCATAAATATTGGTGCTTAGACCTTGTTTGGTATATTCCTTTTGGTAGTCATCTGTGGGCTCTTCAAATTTACTTTCTTCTAAAGGTGAAATTGAGTTGTAGCGAGCCCAATCGATTTCAGTGTAATCGTAAGTGATAGAACCGTGAATTTTACCTATCTCTGTTTGCGGTGCACATGTTTTAGCATTTACAACCCCACCTGTGAATTGACCATAAGCGGCAGACACATTGCTATCTAATACTTCAAGCTCACAAAGTAGGTCAGTGTTCACTGCCATAGCTTGTGCGCCAGTCCCAATATCTTGAAATGTATTTATGTTTGAATTTGCTGGATTAATAAGTAGGTTGTTGGAAACACCATTCACAATGAAATTGTTTTGGAAGGTTTGTGCACCATTAATTGAGATTTCGGCAGGTTTAATTTCACCTTGAGAACCTGCTGCAAGTTGTGACTGACTAAACTGCACATTCGGATTCACTTTTAAAAAATCGGTAATGTTCTTTGAGCTATTTGGCGTACTTTCTAAATCTTCTTTTGAATAAACTGTTTTTCCCACTTCATTTGCTTGTTGAGCTTCGATAATAATCGTGCTGAACTTAACCGTAGCTTCCTTGAGGATGGATTCTTGATAATTTGATTCTTCTGCAAAACTAGATGTTGATAAAGCTGTTAGAACCGCAATAGAAAGTGGGGAATAAGCAAAACGCATGAGAAGGGTTAAATCTGCGAAAGATAATGGAAGTGATTATCATTAACTTAGAGTAGGCAATCAATAGTAATGAGAATTATTTTCATTAATTAATTGATAAAAGTGTAGGACTTGAGCAGCTTAAGATGCTGATCAAAGAAATATAAAGAAGAGAAAAAATAGATGGCGTCCCTACGGGGATTCGAACCCCGGTTACCGCCGTGAAAGGGCGATGTCCTAGGCCTCTAGACGATAGGGACGTTTAGAAGATGGCGGTATCTTATTGATCCGCCACCAGAGTGTCAAGCAGGTGAGGTGCGAGTTTGTTTAAAATATAGCAAAACAGTTCAGCGGTCTTCTGCGTATCATATAATGCAGAATGGGCTTCTTTACCATCAAACTCGATTCCAGCTTGGATACAGGACTTCGCCAATACAGTCTGACCAAACATCACCGCACTTAAAGTCACTGTATCGAAGACAGAAAAACTATGAAACGGGTTCTGGTTTTTGGTCCCGGTACGGGCAATCGCGGCCTGAAGAAAACCTAAATCGAAATGTGCATTGTGTCCGACTAAAACTGCATGGGTACAATTTTGCTGGCGACGCACTTCATTCACAGATTTAAAAATACGCTTAAGCGCAGTTTTCTCATCTTCGGCCATGGCGATTCGCATTGGATTAGAAGGATCGATCCCAATAAACTCCAGCGAACGTCGGTCGAGGTTTGCCCCTTCGAAAGGATTGATATGTGCATGGTAAGCTTGACCCGGCACAAATTGACCCTCCTCATTATAAACAATCGGAATGGCCGCAATTTCCAGCAATGCATCAGTCTGCGCATTAAAACCTGCAGTCTCGACATCGACAACTACAGGTAAGAATCCACGAAAACGTTGACCAATGATTGGGAGCGTTTCATTTGTCACACTTTTCTCCATTGAATGGTTTTACCAGCATACAGTGGGATAATCTGTTCACCATCCAGATAGTCTAAACTTTCAGGGATTACTTGATCTTCTTTAACCAGGGTAATGGTATTGGTATTACGTGGCAGGCCATAGAAGTCTGCACCAAAATGGCTGGCAAAACCTTCCAGGCGTTCAATTTTACCCACCTGATCAAATGCCTGAGCATACAGCTCAATGGCAGTCGGCGCACTATAACATCCTGCACAGCCACACGCATTTTCTTTTGCATTTTTTGAATGCGGCGCGCTATCTGTTCCCAGGAAAAATTTAGGATTACCGCTGGTTGCGACTTCCAGCAAAGTTTGCTGATGCGTTTGACGTTTTAAAATCGGCAAGCAGTAGAAATGCGGCTTGATCCCACCAACCAGCATGTCATTGCGGTTAAACAATAAATGTTGCGGCGTAATGGTTGCAGCGACATTACGGTCTTGCTCAAGTACAAAGTTTGCTGCTTCGCTGGTGGTGATGTGTTCGAGCACCAGTTTCAGCTTGGGAAATTGTCTGAGTAAGGGAGCCAGCACTTCATCCAGGAAACGCTTTTCACGGTCAAAAATATCGACATGATTATGCGTCACTTCACCATGTAGCAATAAAGGCACTTGGTGTTCTTCAAGCTGTTCAATTACGCCGTAGACTTTGCTCATATCGCTCACACCACTATCGGAGTTGGTGGTCGCACCCGCAGGATAGAGCTTGATGGCATTGACATGCGCAGATTCTTTGATCTTTTTAACTTCGCTTGCCGGGGTGTTGTCAGTGAAATACAGCACCATACGCGGGTCGAAATTTACCCCTTCAGGCACATGTGCCATGATACGTTCACGGTAGGCATTGGCTTCTTCGACAGTTTTAACGGGTGGCACCAGATTTGGCATGCAAATGGCGCGAGAAAACTGCTTGGCTAAATCGGGAACGGTACGTTGAAGTGCTAAACCATCACGCAGGTGAACGTGCCAATCATCTGGCTGGAGAATCGTAATCGTATTCAAGGCAAATTCAGTCGAACAAATAAAACAAATGATAATCCATCTATAGTAAAAATGGTAACGAGAAAGCGCTACAAAATAAGGGATATGTATAAATTAATTTTAAAAAGTATGTTATTTTAAAATTAATAAAAAAATTACATAAATACTTGGCAATGGAATACAAGTACAATCTAGCGAAATTGCAAGATGATAAAGAAGATATAGAACAACTGATTACACGGCAAAGCCAGCGTGTAGGCCCGGTCTTCCCTCAAAATCTGGAACAAGAATTCTGGACCAAAAATCTGGAACGCGCCCGCAAACATGTCGAAAAATATGTGTGGGCTGGAGTACTAGCCTATTTTCTTTTTTTAGTGGTAATGATTCCTACAGATTACTGGAGCATCAGCAAAGAATATTTCGTACATGATTTTGTCCTGTGTATGCTGGGCCTGCTCAATGGCGGCGTGTCATTAATCATCTTTTATATGTTCTCCTGTTTACCCAAGATCAAGCGCTTTTTTCCACAGGCTTCGATGCTGTTGGTGTTCTGGATACAGGTGTCAATTTCATGCATTACCATGTTGATTAAAACTGATGCCTTGCAGCATCAATCCATGGCGATAGTCACGATCGTGTATATCCTGGGTTATATTCTGACCGGTATTAAACCGATTCAGATGCTGGTCACCGGATTGCTCGCTGCGGCAACTACTATTCTTGTGTTGTTTGGCCTTTCAGTTGAATTTAATCCTATGGTTTTTGGCCGGATTTTAATTGGGAGTTGCTTGCTGGGTTATGTGATTAGCCATATGATTTTTGCCCGTGAACGTGTGATTTTTCTTTATAGCATTCGCGCCAGAATCAGTGAGCAGATCCAGCGTATTCATACCAACGAATTATTACATTTGAGTCAATACGATGAGCTGACTAAGATTTCCAATCGACGGACTTTTGATGAGACGCTGCAAGTGCATTTCGAAAGTGCACGCCGTGAAGAGACGGCTTTGGCGATTCTGTTTATCGATGTGGATTTCTTTAAAAATTACAACGATTTTTATGGACATCAGAAAGGTGATGATGTCATTTCGACGATTGCCAAAACCATCAAGAATGCGATCCGTCATATGGACTTTGTCGCACGTTATGGCGGGGAGGAGTTTGTAGTGCTCTTGCCAGAAACGGATGCACATGGTGCTTATGCAGTGGCTTCAAATATTTTTAAGGCGATTGACCGTCTGGAAATCCCGCATGAAAAATCCTCGGTTGCGAAACATATCACCATCAGTTTAGGCATTACCGTCTATCGTGGTGAGGAAGATATTGATAAGGATGCATTGTTGGGAATCGCGGATCAGGCGCTATATCGTGCCAAACAGCTTGGACGCAACCAGATTTATTATCAGTCTATTCGATCAGTCAATTCAGATATTGCAAATGGCTAGAGATTATTAAAATGAATAAAACAATCATCAATAAAAAACCGCGCTCAGGGCGCGGTTTTTTGCTTAAGACAAAACTTAGTTTTTGTCTTTCAGTTGTGGCACTGCAGATGCAGAACCGACTGCCAGTAAACCAGTTTCTGTATAGATGCCCAGTTTCGCACGTGTATCCGTGATATCCAGGTTACGCATAGTCAACTGACCGATACGATCCATCGGCGAGAACATAGAATCACCTTTCTCCATAGTTAAACGCTCAGCTTCATAAGTGAGGTTAGGAGATTCAGTGTTCATAATGGTGTAATCATTACCACGACGAAGTTCGATTGTTACTGTGCCAGTAACTGCTTTAGCGACCCAACGCTGTGCAGTTTCACGTAGCATAAGCGCTTGAGAATCGAACCAGCGACCTTGGTACAGCAAACGACCTAAACGTAAACCGTTAATGCGGTATTGTTCAATCGTATCTTCGTTATGAATACCCGTTACCAGACGCTCATAAGCAATGTGAAGCAGCGCCATACCCGGAGCTTCATAGATACCGCGAGATTTCGCTTCGATGATACGGTTTTCGATTTGATCCGACATACCTAGACCGTGACGGCCACCGATGCGGTTCGCTTCAAGAATAAATTCAACTGGATCTTCAATGCGTTGACCGTTAATCGCAACCGGGAAGCCTTCTTCAAAAGTAATCGATACTTCTTCAGCTTTCACTTCTACGTCATCTTTCCAGAACGCAACGCCCATGATTGGCTCAACGATTTTGATGCCTGCATTCAGGTATTCAAGATCTTTGGCTTCGTGCGTCGCACCCAGCATGTTTGAGTCAGTTGAATAAGCTTTTTCTTTTGACATTTTATAGTCAAAACCATTGTCGATCAGGAACTGTGACATTTCTGCACGGCCGCCCAGCTCGTCAATGAAGGTTTGGTCTAACCAAGGCTTGTAAATTTTAAGCGCAGGATTGGTCAACAAGCCATAACGGTAGAAACGTTCAATGTCATTGCCTTTATAAGTCGAACCGTCACCCCAGATGTTAACGTCATCTTCTTTCATGGCAGTTACAAGCATGGTGCCAGTTACTGCACGACCCAATGGTGTCGTGTTGAAATAAGGCATACCACCTGTAGAAATATGGAACGCACCACATTGAATTGCAGCAATACCTTCTAATGCAAGCTGTAAACGGCAGTCGATTAAACGTGCTTTTACTGCGCCATAAGCTTCAGCTTTTTTTGGAATCGCATCGTAATCGTCTTCGTCTGGCTGACCCAAGTTTGCTGTGTAAGCATAAGGTTCAGCGCCTTTTTGTTTCATCCACAAAAGAGCAGCAGAAGTATCTAGACCACCAGAGAAGGCAATACCAACTTTTTTACCTACTGGGACATTCTGCAAGATAGTTGCATTATCAGACATTGTTCATCCTAATGATATGAAATAGGCACGCCAGAATTGGTGGCCTGAAAAAATACATATTGCATCAATTGTATCATTAATTTATTTAGGTTTGCTTTAGAAAAGAAAAACTCGTTTTAAAATCTCTATTCAATAGGCTTAAATAATCATAAATCGCACGATTTTCACCAGAATCCTGCTGAAAACAAAGAAAATTGGTTATATTCAGCCGAATAAAGTTAAAAATCAGATAAAACAGGAATAAAAGCATGGCGACTCGCATCCCACCTTTACCTAATTTAAATCCTAAAGCTAAGAATGAAACGCTGGCACTGTTACATGGGATTTATGCCGGCCTGATTGGTTTTAGTACAGTGCTGTTTTTATATCTTGAATATCAGCAATCCAGTATTTCCATGCTGAGTTTAGGTGTGGTGCTGCTGCTTTTAGGCTTGCTGATGTTTTTTAATATACAGGCCAGTATCAAGGTGAAGCAGGGCAATGGTTCAGGACGGACTTTATCCAGAGTGATGGCAATCCTCATGCTGTTCAGTTTTCCGATTGGGACAGTATTGGGTGCGATTGCATTATGGAAATCCAGTGCAAGGCAATGGCAGAACTAATTCGTCATGTATAGAAAGAACTGTTTCGAAGATTGATATTTGTGCCTGAAAATGCTGAACTCCGGGTCATAAAAAGCCGCTGAAAATCAGTTAAAGTAAGGGAATGACTTGCTCAGCCAAATATAATCAGGGATTTGTTATGACCACGACGCGCTATGCCAACATTTTAAAACCACTGCATTTAGGTTTTACCACCATTAAAAACCGGGTCGTAATGGGGTCGATGCATACTGGTCTGGAAGACCGCTTCTATAATTATCCTAAACTTGCAGCGTATTTTGGCGAACGTGCCAAGGGTGGCGTAGGTCTGCTGATTACGGGTGGAATATCGCCGAACCGTCAAGGCTGGTTGTTGCCGGCGGGTGGTACCATGAATACCTTGGGGGACATTGCACCGCATCGTCTGGTAACGCATGCGGTGCATAAGCATGGCGCCAAAATTCTTTTGCAAATTCTGCATGCCGGACGCTATGGCTATCAGCCTTTCGTGGTTTCAGCCAGCCCGATCAAATCGCCGATTTCTCCTTTTAAGCCGCGTGAAATGTCAGATAAACAGATTCTGAATACCATTCAGGATTATGTGAAAACTGCCAGCATTGCCAAAAAGGCTGGCTATGATGGCGTGGAAATCATGGGTTCTGAAGGCTATTTGCTGAATCAGTTTTTAAGTCGTCATGTCAATCAGCGTATTGACCGTTGGGGCGGCCCGATTGAAAACCGGATGCGTTTTGCCGTAGAAATTGTTAAAGCGATTCGCGCTGAAATTGGTGAGAAATTTATTATCTGTTTCCGTTTGTCACTTCTCGATTTGGTACATGATGGCAATACCATGCAGGAAGTGATTACCGTAGCTAAAGCTTTGGAAAAGGCAGGAATTACTTTGCTCAATACCGGGATTGGCTGGCATGAAGCACGTATTCCAACTATTGTGACTTCCGTGCCTCGAGCTGCTTTTGTCGATTACACTTCTGAAGTTAAGAAACATGTTTCGGTGCCGGTGATTGCCTCTAACCGGATCAATATGCCAGACACTGCCGAGGCGATTCTGGCCTCTGGTCAGGCAGATATGGTACAGATGGCACGTCCACTTTTGGCCGATGCTTTCTGGGTCAACAAAACCGCAACCAATCGTGTTGATGAAATCAATACCTGTATCGCCTGTAATCAGGCTTGCTTGGATCATACCTTTAAAAACCAGCGCGCAACCTGTCTGGTCAATCCGCGTGCCGCTTATGAGACCGAACTGGTCTATGTCAAAACCAAAAAACCGAAAAGTATTGCAGTGATTGGTGGTGGTGTTGCAGGTCTGTCAGCGGCTACTGTCGCAGCCAGTCGCGGGCATGATGTCACTTTGTTTGAGGCCAGTCATGAAGTAGGCGGGCAGTTCAATCTGGCTAAAGTGATTCCGGGGAAAGAAGAATTTCACGAAACGATTCGTTATTTTAAAGTGCAGCTAGAAAAAACCGGAGTTGATCTGCGTCTCAATACCCGGGTCAATCGCGAGCAGTTGGAGCGTGAAGGTTTTGATGAGGTGATTGTGGCCACAGGGGTTGTGCCGCGTGCCTTGAATATCGAAGGTAGTCAGGCACCACAAGTGTTGTCTTATGCAGAAGTGCTACGCGGTGCGCCTGTCGGTGATCGTGTTGCGGTCATCGGCGCGGGTGGTATTGGTTTTGATGTGTCGGAGTTTTTATTAAAGCCGCCGCATCAGGTACAGCCACAGCCTGTAGATGAGTGGAAACGTGAATGGGGTGTTGATTCCCAACCAGATTATGTGACTGAAGGCGGGTTACAGCGTGCTGAAGTCGAACCACCAGTACGGGAAATTTATTTATTACAACGTAAAAAAACACCACTTGGCGCAGGACTGGGCAAGACTTCAGGCTGGGTACATCGTGCCCAGTTAAAAAAACATGCTGTGCGGATGTTGCGCGGCGTGCAATATAAATCTGTCACGGATGAAGGTTTATGGATTGAGGTGGATGGTCATGCTCAATTATTGCGTGTAGATACCATTGTGGTATGTGCAGGTCAGGAATCGGTAAAAGACCTGATGCCGAGTGCTGGGGAAAATACCTTGGCGCAGTATCATATTATTGGCGGTGCAAAACTGGCTGCTGAACTCGATGCCAAGCGCGCCATTCGTGAGGGAGCGGAATTAGCAGCAAAACTGTAAGGATTTGATGAAACTATATGCAGTTGATTGCATTCACTGTAATTTTCACTTGTCAGCCGGACAAAAGCTCCGTATTATTGCGCCCATGGAAGCGTGGCAGAGCGGTTTAATGCACCGGTCTTGAAAACCGACGAGGGTGTGAGTCCTCCGTGAGTTCGAATCTCACCGCTTCCGCCAAATATCAATGACTTAGCCCCGATAATCGGGGCTTTGTTGTTTTTGGGGTTTATGCAACGTAAGCCTGTAGTAAGCAAAAAACAAAATTAAAAATAAATATCCTTCATTAAATCAGTATATTGAAGTTCTTCTCTGTGGTAATTTACTTTGTATATTTCTTAGACTAAAGACAATGATATGAAAAAAATAATTGTTAGTATCTTAACTTTTTCCATTTCGACTTTATCAATGGCTTATAAACCACCAGTAGGTGAGAGTAAGAGTGTTTCGGTGGGAGTAGAGGCAACTAAAGAAGAAATATTTAAAGCTTCTAAACGTGCTTTGGCATTAGAAGGATACCAAATAACAAGTTCAGACTTGGATGCAGGTGTGATAACCACAGCTCCTAAGGACTATAGAATAGATCCAAGTTATGCTGATTGTGGCAAGGTAATGGGTATTGATTACCTTAAAGATAAGCGAACAAAAACCACAGTAGCACAGAATATTATTATTGATGACAATTCTTTAAGTATTAAAAGTAATAGACTTCTTGCGTTAGTCAAAATTTAAACAGCCCAAAGCTACATTTTATAAGGTTTTAGCCAATTCGAAAATTAGGTAAAACGATACTTTCGCAAGAGGTCTAATATTCAAGGTGAATATAAAGTTGGAAGCACAACATTTGATGTGACGCTAACTTGCTTGTCAAAAGGTTTAATTGAAGCAGATTTAGCAGAGAAGATTAAAAGTAATCTAAAGTAGGGTTAGCGATGAAAAGAGATTGGGAAATTATTAGGCAGGTTCTTATTGCTATTGAAGAAGATAGATTTGATGAATATCTAGATAATGTTGAAAATCAAAAAATAGTAATTGGTAATACTGTGCTTTTAATAAATGCTAATTTTACTGATGGAAATATATTGAGTAATTTGGATAGCGACCAAGATGTGCATGTGAAATGCTTAACATGGCAAGGGCATGAGTTGTTAGACACAATAAGAAGTAAACCTGTGTGGGATAAGATTAAGAGTACTGCTTTAGATAAAGGATTAGAGCTAACTTTTGATGTAGTGAAAGTACTTGGTGCTAAAGCCATTAGTTTGATTATTGGGAATTGATGAGAGAAAGTGAATGACGATTGTAGTTGCGGGGCATTATGAAAATGAAATCTTTTTTATCACTGATAGCGCGATAACTAATAAGAATAAGACTTTATTATCAGGATTTAAAAAAGTCTATGGTATACCTATTCAATTGCATGTACCTTTATTTGTTCCATACACATTTTCTCACTACATACCATTTGAAGGTTTTAATGCTGAATGTGTTTTTGCATTATCAGGTAGTACATTAATTGGGCAACATGTTATTAATTCAATTAGTGAACATTTAGGTAAAATTAGAGTTATACATAGTCACACATCTAGCGGATTAAGTATGTCTTTACTTAGACATTGTTGTATCTCACAAAACCCGGTGTATAGACCTGGGTATATTGAATATGATAATACACTTTATTCCCCCACAAATGTTTATAAAGCAATTAATAAAGAAAACATTATAGAAATTATTGAATACTCTATACAAGAATCATTTTCTTCAGCATTTAAGCATGTATGTGATGATGAAGGGGTTAATTGGTTGTTAGAAAATCAATTTATGTTTGCTGTAAATTGCCCTAAAACACAAAATAATTTTTTATTTAAAGTTGTATTAAAAGAAGACTATGAGGATGGCATACTTAAAATAAAAGCATGTTGTGAAGAAATAAAATCAGGTCAGTTAGGAGTAATAGGATTAACAGATAATAGTTCATTAACGAAACAGTAGACCTCTTGCGAAAGTAAAAACCACCTCAATATAAATTTCATGAGATATCAGAAATTAAATCGTTTTTCAGATTCTGAATTCAAACGCT